>JAIYDW010000212.1 GCA_027487315.1 Verrucomicrobiaceae bacterium
CGTTGTTCGAGTTCTTCGAATTCCTGGATGGCGTCGAGGTTGACGGGGCCGATGGATTCGAGTTTCTGGCGGAGTTCGCCGACGACTTCGATGACGAAGTCCCAGTCGGGTTGGCATTCTTCGCCAGGGATGGTGAAGTTTTCGTCGTCCATGTCGTCATTGTCTTTGGAGATGACGATGGGTTCGGGGGAGTCGGTGGGTTCGGAGTCGGAGGACGAGGACGAGGACGAGGACGAGGACGAGGACGAGGACGAGGACGAGGACGAGGACGAGGACGAGGACGATTCGGGGGAGTCGGTGTCGGAGGTGGAGACTTCGGGGGTTTCTTCGGAGGAGGCTTTTCTTTGGCCGCGGGAGCGGGCGATTTTTTGGTCCTCGATGGTCATCATGAGGACGTGGTAGTCGGGCTCGAAGGCTTCGATCTGGAAGTTGTAGCGTTCGTGGACCTGGGCGACGAGGTTTTCGAGGCGGAGTTCGACGCGGGTGAGTTGGACTTCGGCGCGGTTGCGGGACTCGGAAAGGCCGGAGGTTTGCTGGCGGAGGGCGACGAGCTGGGTTTCGAGTTGGGAGACTTTTTCGAAGGCTTCGGCGCGTTCGGCGAGTTTTTCGTTGAGGGCGGAGTCGATGCTTTGGACGGCTTCGCGCTGGGCGGCGACTTGTTCGGCGAGGCGGGCGTTTTCGGATTCGCTAGCGTCGTTGCGGGAGCGCCAGGTGTTGATTTCGTTATCGAGGCGCTGGATGGCGCCTTCGAGTTCGTGGAGGCGTGAGGCCATGGGGGCCTTTTGGCGTTCGATGGCGTAGAGGGCGCTTTGTTCGAGGGCGAGAGCGGTGCGGAGTTCGTTCAGTTTTTCGCTGGATTCGAGTTCGCGACGGAGGAAGGACTCCATTTCGAGTTCGAGTTCGGCTTCGCGGATGCGGGTGGCTTCGAGTTCGTTGGAGGCGAGCTGGGCGGCTTCGCGGTTTTGCTGGATTTGGGATTCGGCGGCGGTGATGCGCTGCTGGATTTGCTGGGCGTCCCACTCGATGCTTTCGAGTTTGGTGGTGGCTTGCTGGAGGGCGCGCTGGACGACGGAGAGTTTGCCCTGGATTTGGGAGAAGGCTTCGCGGGTGCGCTGGCTTTGGTCGCGGACGGCGTTTTCCTCGTGCTGGGCGTCTTCGAGTTGGGCGCGGAGGGTGAGGAGGGCTTCTTCTTTTTCTTCTTTCTGGGCGACGAGGCCTTCGAGTTCGATGCGGAGGCTGCGGACTTCGGATTCGCGGCGGAGGGTGGAGACGCTTTCTTCAGTGGTGGCGCCGCCGTGGATGATGCCGTCGGCTGTGATGAGGTCGCCACGGAGGGTGGCGATGGTGAGGTCCGGGAGCTGGCGTTTGATGCGCAGAGCGGTGTGCAGGTCTTCGGCGATGAGGACATTGCCGAGGAGGCGGTCGATGGCGCCTTGGGCATCGGGTTTGGCGCGGACTTTGTCGAGGGCCCAGGCGACGCCGCCTTCGGGGAGGAGTTGGGGTTCGGGGGCGATGCGGAGGGCGCCGAGGTCGCGAGCGATGAGGGAGGCTTTGCCGAGTTTTTTGTTGGTGAGGACCTCGATGATGTTGGAGGCGAGTTCGGACTCGGTGAGAAGGACGGACTGGAGGTGGTCAGCGAGGGCGGCTTCGATGGCGGGGATGAAGCGTTCTTCGACGTCGATGGCGGAGGCGAGGAGGCCGCGGACGCCGGTGGAGTAGACGTCGGGGTTGTCGAGGCCTTTGAGGACCTGCTGGGTGCCCTGGGCGAGGCCTTCGCCTTTTTGGAGGAGGGCTTCGAGGACTTCGAGGCGGGAGCGGCGCTGGGTGACGGAGCGTTCGAGTTCGTTGAGTTCGGTGTCGAGGGAATCGCGCTGGCGGCGGCGTTCGACGATTTGATGGGCGCAGGTTTTGAGGCGTTCGTCGAGTTCGTTGCGGGTGGATTCGAGGTCTTCGATTTGCTGTTGAAGGAGGTCGAATTCGGATTGGCTGCTTTCGCGCGCTTGAGCGGCCTGGAGGCGGTCGTGCTCGAGGGAGTCGGTGCGTTGGCGGTCGGTGGCGATTTGACCGGTGAGGCTTTGAATGCGGGCTTCGGAGGAGGCGATTTGGCCTTCGAACTGGCGGAGGGCTTCGCGGGCAGTGCGGCGGTCGTTGTCGAGGCGGGTGCGGTCGGGGAGGATGCCCTGGTGGATGGCGAGGTGTTCGTTGACGGCGAGCTGGCGAGTTTCGAGGTTGCCGCGGAGGGAGAGGACTTGTTCGTCGGCGAGGAGGAGTTCCTGGCGTTGGGATTCGAGGAGGCGCTGGCTGGATTCGATTTGTTCCTCGTTCTGGCGGATGCGGCCTTCGAGTTCTTCGGCGCGTTCGCGATTGAAGCCAATGCGGCCTTCGGCGCTTTGGACCTGGGAGCGGAGTTCCTGGGCCTGGGAGCGGAGCTGGTTGATGCCGGACTCGATGGCGTGGTAGGATTCGCGGGTGACGGAGGCTTCCTCTTCGGCGGTGCGCAGGCGGGTTTGGAGTTCGTCGAGCTGGGTGGACAGGGCGCGGATGTGATTTTCGGCCTCGGATTTTTCGCCGGAGAAATCGGAGAAGTGCTTGTAGGCGAGGTGGGTGTCGAGGGTGCGGGTGTCTTCGAGGAGGGTTTGGTAGCGGCGGGCTTTGGCGGCCTGGCGCTGGAGGGAGCCCATTTGGCGTTTCACTTCGGCGACGATGTCGGCGACGCGGAGGAGGTTGGCTTCGGTGTAGTCGAGCTTGCGGAGGGCTTCTTTTTTCTGGGATTTGAATTTGGTGATGCCGGCGGCTTCTTCGAAGACAGTGCGGCGGTCTTCGGGCTTAGAGGAAAGGAGCATGTCGATCTGGCCCTGGGCCATGATGGAGTAGGCGGCGCGGCCGACACCGGTGCCGGCGAAGAGGTCGTGGATGTCTTTGAGGCGGCAGACGGTGCCGTTGATGCGGTATTCGGAGCGGCCATCCCGGAAGACGCGGCGGCCGATGGCGACTTCGTTGTAGTCGACGCCGAGGGATTGCTCGCAATCGGCCATGGTGAGGACGACTTCGGCCATGCCGACGGGTTTGCGTTTGTCGGTGCCGTTGAAGATGACGTCGGCCATTTCGTCGCCACGGAGGGCTTTGGCGGAGGTTTCGCCGAGGACCCAGCGGATGGCGTCGACGACGTTGGATTTGCCGCAGCCATTGGGGCCGACGATGCCGGTGACGCCTTTGTGGAAGTCGAGCTGGGTTTTGTCAGCGAAGGACTTGAAGCCGTGGATGAGGAGGGTCTTGAGGTACATGGCGGTGCGGGGAAAGGGATCGTGTGAGGGAGTAAACCACAGGGCGAGAGATGACGGCAATTTGAAAAGGTGAAAACCGCTATATCTTGGGTGTGTTTAACTAAAATTACACAAGATGTGGGGTTTGGCGAGGCAAAAAGGGGTGTGAATAAGTGGGGTTTCTGTGGATAACTTTTGGAGGGGGTTCTCGGTTTGGGGCACGCAGAGGCGCGGAGGGAGAAGGAGGCGCGGAGGGGGGGGAGAATGGAGCGAGCTGGGAACCGCGAATTGGATGAGTGTCACGAGTGGAGAGTGTCGTGCAATGAGGATTGAGTGGTGAGGGGTGGAGATAGTCTGAATCCGGAAGAGGGTCTTCTTGGGAAAGGTGGGGAAGTGCTGGTTCTTTCTGAGCCAAAAAACATCCAAGGTGGAGAGTTAGGAAAAAGCTAATTTTAATTGTATTTGCGGCTTACTGTTGTAGGGGGTCGCGCGATTTTACCTAGCAGTGACGTAAGGGGATCGCGACCTGAGGAGAATATTATGAAAACAAGTCGTGATTTTGTTCTGCGGATGTGCCTCGTCGCCTCGGGTTTGTTACTTGGCGGTGTCTCAGTGAGCTACGCTGAGGTGCTGGCGGTCTCGCATGCGGATTTTTCCACGGCAGCCCAGGGCACGAATGGCGTCTTCTACGGCTACTACGATGGCCCGGACTCCACGACACACGTTTTCGTGAGCGGGGTGGGGCAGATGCAGTCAGGCGTGAGTGGGTCACTTCCCGCTTGGTATAGGAGTGGAAGTGGGACAAATCTTCCCAATTTGGTGCCTTACATGCAGCACCCTGGACCGTCTGGGGAGGGATCTAAGAATGCGGTGCGACGTTACATGGTGGGTGAGGCCGGCGAGCCATCGTTCACGGGCACGGTGCGGGTGGTAGGCCGGTTCTATGATTTGGATCAAGGGTCCACCAATGTCTTCGTGGCGGTGGACCCGGATGGTGATGCTGGAGTTGCGTCCAGGACCTTCCCATTTCCCTCCACCCATCTGGTGGGACCTACGCCAAAGCCTTTTGATTTCACCATTCCGGTCTCGCCCGGTGCTACCATCGACATCGGTGTGATATCGAATGCAGACGACGGTTACGATACCACGGGAGCTGTGGCGTGGATCGTCACAGAGGATGTGGCAGTGCCCACTCATGCGGTTGCCAACTCCTACAACTCAGTCCCATTCTCCGCCGGCAGCGGGTCAGAGGAGACGCGCGGGCTGGTCTTTGCATTGCTCACGGATGGTGTGCTCAGTGGCGCGGACATCGGGTCCTTCGACACCTTGCCTGCCTCTCAATACACCCACGCAGGTCTGCTCTATTCGGAAAACTCAGGCAGCGGCAAGGTGACGCGGTTCAACTCGGTGCGAATTGATGTGACCACTGCGGGAGATTTCGCTGAGCTTCCTCACCTGTTTGTGCTGCGGCACAACAGTGATCCTGGCAGCCTCAGTCCAGCCCAAGATGAGCGCTACGTGCAGCTTCCGGTGACGGCGGTGCGCACATCGGCCAACGCGGCAGGCCAGCCCTACTACACCTTTGACCTGACCAGCCTGCCGGAGAGCCAGCGTACGGGTTATGGTTTCACGGTGTTCGGGCGTGGCACGCTTTCGGGTGGGGCTATTGCGGTGTCGGAAATTTCGGCGGATGCGGTGCGGGTGTCGGATGCGGGTTACCTTGCGGCGAAGCCGACTTGGATGGAATACAGCGGGCATCGGTATGGATTGTCCTTCACACGCGGCAATTGGGAGCAAACCGAACTGGAAGGGGTGAGCTATGGCGGGCACTTGGTGTCGCTCAATTCGGCAGCTGAGAACAACTGGGTCTTTGATGCTCTTGGTCGCGATCCCTTGACTTTTATCGGGCTGCGGCAGAATCCGCTTCAAACCAACGTGGAACCCAACGGCGGGTGGACGTGGATGGATGGAACGGTGCTCAGCGAGATCAACGGCAGCAACGTGCCTGGGGTTTACCGGAATTGGAATGACGGCACGGTGGGGGGCAGCGAGCCGAATCATTCAGGTGGTGCGGGTGAGGATTATGGGGTCTTCGCGCCACTCTATTTTAGTGGCCGCAGTACCTGGGGGGATGTCAAAAATGCCGGCTTTCCGGAGAACTCCAATTTTCGTGGGATTATCGAGTTGCCCACACCGGCAGGCCCAAGTGACCAGCGGAATCATCAGATCACGGTTTCAGGCAAGGCGAACATTTTTGGTGCGGGGCAAACGGATCCGACTCCGACCGTAGCGGTTGGTTCGGGTGGTGTGGCTGCGCCCTACCTGCCGGTTTATGGCGGTGAAACCGTGCGTCTTACTGCTAGCAGTGGAACAGTGAACTCTGGGGCATCAGGGGCTGGGGCTGTAGTGCCAGATGGGGAACGTCATCCCACTCGGCGCTGTGACATTACTGGGGTGGCGGGGATTTCGGGATATTTGAACCGGAACAATTCGGCGCATTTGGTCGGGGTGTTCGTGGGCGCTGCACCGCTGACTGAGACGCCTGCGCGGCTGGATTTCTCAGCGGATGCAACGGGTGAGGACTTTGAATTGATCGGACCCGGACTTGGGCAGGTGTTTTTCATTGGGGATGGTCTCACACCGGGCGGCAAGGTGCAGGAGTTCGAAGCTCCGGCAGGGGCCACTCGGTTGCACATCGGTTTCCCTGATGCTTATGAAGGAAACAACACCTATGTCTATACTGGTCCGCCGAATGGTTACGGGGACAACTCGGGTTCTTGGTCCATCCGGTTGGCGGTGACGCCGACTCTTACGCCACAGGTTGCTGGTTTCACCTTCCCGGAATCTGGGGGTAAGTTGGCGGCAGTTGGCGGTACGGGGCCTACTTATACCTGGGCGTTGATCGGTGGCAGTCTGCCGCCGCACCTTGAGCTTGCCCCTAACGGTAGCGGTCTGGTGATTTCCAGCGGCCAACCGCGCGTCAATGGCAGCTACAACTTTACTGTGCAGGTGACGGACACGGCCGGGGCAACTGGGGAGAAGGCATTTACGATTGTCATCGCTGATCCCATCCCGGTGAGGGGCGGATTGGTGGCTTGGTATCCGGGTGAAAATGGCGTCAATGAGATCATCGGTGGGCGGCATGGCTCGCTGAAAAATGGGGCGGGTTTTGGAACGGGAAGAGTGGGGCGCGGCTTTGCGCTTGATGGTGTGAATGATTATTTGGAAGTCGCTGATCACGATACGCTCGATCTTACTGGCGACCTCACGATTGAGGCATGGGTGCAGGCGACCGCGACGAACGGGGAGAGGACGATTGTGAGCAAGCGCAATGGCGACAATGCCGATGTCAGTTACGTGCTCTTCACCCGCGATGGCATCTTGCGCTTTGCGTCGCGCACTGGGGGTGGAAGCTTTTTCGATGAGTCGAGCGGGGTGGCGGTGCCGGCGGGTTTGTCACATGTTGCGGTGACGATTGTAGGCGGGTCGTTAAAGTTTTACCTGAATGGAGCCGAGGTTGCGTCGGTGAGTGTGCCGACTAGGCCCGCAACAAGCGGGCCGCTGACGATTGGAGGGACAATTACCGACACCTTTCCTTCGAGCAGCCCAGATGGCTCGTGGGCGGGCGTGATCGATGATTTGTCTTTTTACTCGCGGGGGCTATCGGCTGGGGAGATCGCTGCGATCCAATTGGCAGGCCCATCCGGCAAGGCACGCTACGATGCCGCGCGGGATTACTCCACAAGCACAGCGAACGGGCTATTTTGGAGCTATCGCTGGTTGCCTTCGAGCGTGTCACTCAGCGTTTATGATCCAGCGGAGGCGTCTTCGCGCTTGCTGACTATGAATGCCGGCTTTGACGGAAACGGGGTGCACAGCTGGAGCGGCGATGCGTATGTGAGTTTCAATCCCAAACCGATTGAAGTCGCTGTTAATAGCGGTGGTACGCAGTACACTTGGCTGCCGCAGCAACTTGGCATGGGACCCAACTCTGGTGAGCAACGGCCTGTGGTGCGATGGAAAGCTCCACAAGCGGGTTTGTATGCCGTCTCCGGAACTTTTTACGGGGCGGATACCAGGCCGACCTCAGTGGACGTGCACATCTACCACAACAGCATACAACTTAGCCCTCCCGATAAGCGCACGGTGAACAGCTATCGTGGTGATGGCGTCTCACACACGCAGGTGATCCAGGCGGCCGCGAACGACACGGTGGACTTCGTGGTGGGTGCGGGCACGGGTGGCTGGACGTATGACAGTGCTGGTCTCGCGGCATCAGTTGTCTTCCTTGGTACGCTGCCGGAGATCGTGCAGACGGAGTTTCCCAAGGACCTGAGGCAGTCTAACGTTCCGTGGAAGTTAACTGCGACCGGAGGGACGGCACCTTATACTTTCGCTGTGGTGGATGGTGTACTGCCTGGAGACTTAGTGTTGGACGAGGAAGGGAACATCTCAGGTGAACTTGTGGAGTTAGGGCATTTCCGTTTTACTGTGGAAGTGACTGATGCTGAGCAGCAGTCGTCGCAGCGTGAGTTTGCGGTCATCATTGCGGATGAAGTGGGTGTAATCGAGGGCATCACGAGTTGGTTCCCGGGTGAACTGCATGCTTACGATGTGGTCGGCGGAAAGGCCGGTATTGTGGTCGGGGCGACGGTTGGAGCTCTTTATGGCCAGGGCAAAAGTGGGCGTGGGTTTGTGTTTGATGGCGTGGACGATGCTGTGGAGGTCGAGGAGAGTGGGGTGCTAAATGAGCTGCCTCTGACGATTGAGACGTGGATTAAGCCTGAGTTGCGGAGTGGCAATGTGGCCGACTTTTGGCCGACGAACATCATTTCTGGTGACCGGGCAAACTACGGGGGCCATGGGATTGGCGCGAATGTGTTTGTGGACGGTTCCCATCTTGTGATCGAAGTACAGCACACCAGTCCGGCGCAGGCATTCCGGCGCGTGCCGGGAGATCACTTTGAGGAGGGGCAGTGGGCGCACATCGCGCTCGTGCTCACTTCCGGCAACGCGAAGACGTACGTGAACGGAGAGTTGGTTGATGACTTCGACTTCTCGCAAGGTGGCATGGACGCGGACCCGTTCTTTCGGATCGGTCGTCACAATGAAGACGCAGGCTACCCGGTGGGGCGTCGCTTTTTCAAAGGGGTGATTGACGAGCTATCAACGTTTAATCGTGCGTTGACCGATGAGGAAATTCTTGGGATTTACAATGCCGATGTTCTTGGCAAAAAGCGCGATGATGCGGCGCGTGACTTTTTCACGGACACCAATGAAGCGGGCCAGCTTTGGCAATACGGTCAGATGGGCACGGGACAGGCTCCAGATGGGACGACGTTTGCGCGGTATGCGACGGTTGGCTCGGAGAATGCGCTGGGTTACTGGCGCAATGGGACTGCACCCGATCCGAATGTGATCAAAAATCAGGGGGATGTGGCCTACTTGCACTGGCCGGCTGGGCAGCTTTCGCTGCATCCCGGGCCTGGGCCAGAGCGCATCTATAGCGCGGTGCGGTGGAAGGCACCGGAGGCTGGGACCTACGCGTTCTTTGCGCAGGGCACACGGCTGAACACGCAGGCTGGTGTATCGACCCTTCACTTGGTTTACAGTGGAAGTGGAACGATCGGCGATGGGGCCAAGACCATCCTGCAGACGCAGCCAAGTGACCGAGTGTTTGGGACGAAATTTGTGCAGGCGGGCGAGACGGTGGACTTCGTTGTCGGCTCTTATGACGATTTTGGGTACGATGCGGTGGGAATCACGCCGAGCGTTGTGTTACTTGAGGCTGCGCAGATTGCTTCACCTGTGACGAGTCTCGCTATCCAGACGGAGGATCCGCCGGTGACGAGCGCACGCTGGTACTTCACGGCGACGCGCGAGCCGGATGACGCTGAGGCGACGCTGGCGGTGGAATACTCCACCACGCCGGCGGTGGAATCGAGCTGGATCTCATTGCAGACGTTTTTGAGTTCGCCATTGCTTGTGAATACTCCCGTCGGCTCGGACGTGTGGACGTGTGATCCTTTTGTTACTCTTCCTGCAGGAGCCTATTATTTCCGGGTTGTGACGACGGCTCCGGGGTATGGGCGGCAGGTGAGTGCGACGTTCGGCAACGAGTCGCTGGTCGGCGGAAGCGGGGAGGAAGGCCCGATTGTGGTCGGTGACAGGCCCGCTCCACCTGCGGTGACGAATTTTAAGATCATTACTTCGCAACCTGCGGCCGCGGGGAAAAAGTGGGTCTTTAGAGTGGATCATCCTAACACTCCCGGACTCCGTTTGCTGGTTCAGTATTCGCTGACGCCAGACGATCCGAACTCGTGGCGATACCTGCCAGGTAGCGCAGACCTGGAGCGGCCTGATCCGACGGGGAAGGGGAACAAATTCTGGGAACTCACTGTGTCGCGCCTGAGTATTCCGGGGGGCAATGTGTTCTTCAGAGTGGTGTCGAACTTTTTTGGGGCTCCTGATGGGTTCAGTGCGCCATTTGGTGCGGCGTCGATCTCTGGTGCGAAGGCAGGGACGACGGGTCCGATCGTCGTTAAAAATCCGGCCGCGCTCTCGATTGGAACGCTGGTCCAGTTGCAGAATGCTGACGGGTCACGACAGCCGATTGTAAACAATCTCGTTCATGAAGGGGAGCTAGTGGCTTACACGATCCAGTATCGGAATCACGGTGAGGCGTCCGCGCGGGATGCTACGCTAAGCGTTTACTGGCCGGAGCAATTCGAAGCCGTGAGCGCGACTGGAACGACTATGCCAATTAACGCGTTACCCTCATCGAAGCGCAAAGGGATCATAGGGGTGAAGATCGATCTTGGTGACTTGGAACCGTCCCAGACACTTGCGAGCCATACGGTTGTGCTTCGGGTGAAGAGCGGCGTAAAAACGCCGGGGCGGGGCGTGATCAACCTACTGGGTACGGTGCTTGGGGAGAGCGCGGACTTTCCGGACGTGACGGCGGACTTGCCATTCATCGCTCTGGCTGATGCGCTCACTGCTGCGCTGCGCGTGGTTTCGACTGACGTTTATATGTCGAAAGGGGCGTCGATCCCGCTTGACTTCACAGTGAGCAACAAGAGTCCGGTGGCTGTGAACAACGCCACGGCGACGTTGATCATTCCACCAGGGGCCTTCTGGGATGACGCCTACTGGAATGCTAATAGGAGGTTATCCGAGGATGCAAACATTGAAACCGAGTTCACGTATACTACGGAGAATTTTATCAGCCGTGTCAGCAAAGTGACCTTCAGATTTGGCACGATCCCCGCCAACGAGTCCCGCGGTGTGTTCTTTTTATGGCATACGGCTTTCGATTTGGGGATGGACACGTTGATTACCGGTAATCCGACCAAGAACGACCCTGGCTACACGTTCTCCGCGAATCACGGGACAACCGGGAAATTGCTATATGGTGTCGGCGACAGTCTGACTGTTTTTCTCTCGAATGACATCGTGCGCCCGCCGCAGCTTGACCTTGGCAAAGATGTGGAAGGCGAACTGCTGGACGGGCGGCGAACGCACGGGGTTTATCGATATGTGGACCCGATGACTGCAAATCTCGAGCGCGGCGCTCTGGTGCGACCAGGGGGCGAAGCGACCTTCTACGTGACCTACAAGAACGTCGGGGAGGGGCGGGCGAAAGCTGTTGTGATTCGAGACGTCATACCACCTGGGTGTACGCTCATTCCCGATTCGATTCGGCTGAACGACCAGGCGGTGTCAATTGGGGGCGATGTGAAGCTCCTGAATTCGGCAAGCGTATTAGTCGGGCCAAACGAAGGAAAAGATCCAAAGGGCTCTCTCCGAGATTTGCGCACCGCGCGGAGGTTTACGGTCAGGGTGGGCGATTTGGAGGCTGGGCAAGGAGGCATGCTGACCTACCGGGTGGTTGCTTCGTCCTATTCTTTTTCGAGCAAGAAACTCACTCCTCTGGCGCCTGGTGTCGATATGGAGGTGGGCAAGAACACGAATGGATACAAGAAGTTTGGAAAGCCGATCATGGTCGTCGGCGCGAACTGCTCCAGCGAAAGCCTCGTCTCCAGAGTGAATGGTTCACCTGCTTTTATGTCCTTGCTGGTGGTCAGGCCTCGCGAACTCGAACTGGTGGTCAAGAACCCGTTCGGACGGTTCTATCCTGGCAACCAAATCCGTTACTCGTTGAAATACCACAACAAGGGGCAGCTCCCGGCTTACAACTGCTTTATTGACGTTCCGATCCCGGTGGGGACGAAAGGAGACTCGGTTGTTTTTGTCGAGACAGACACGGCCACCGAAAGGGATCCGACGAGCGGTGAACAGCGGGTAAGCCCAGAGATTTTCTATGGGGTCACGGGCACCTATCGCATCCAGATCGGGACGCTGCAAGGAGGGGAGACCCGCGAGGTCGCGGTCTTTCTGAGGCTGGATACGCCGCTCCATTCATCGCTGACCAATGCTGATTACATTTACATTTATCCGCGCGTCGATGGTTATGATGCTGCCGTTTCAAGTGCGCGCACCGTCAAACCCCCGCCGCCTCCGAAGCTTGTTGGCCTTCGACAATATCAAGGTACGGCTCAGCTTGGGAAGCCGAAAGCGGCCAAGCCTTGGATTGGACGTATCGTGCCGATGTCGGCTACGAAGGGTGGTAATATGGAGATGACGATTCTCTTTGGGAATGAAGGCGATGAGGTGGCGACCAGCTGCAATGTCGCCATGCAAATTCCGTTTGAGACAACCTTTATCAGCACAACGCCCGTCAAGATGACGAGGCCTGCTGATGCACTGAATCAGAACAATTTCTCTGACACGATCACCACCCAAACGGCCCGCACGGAAAAGAAAGGTACACGGATTGAGCGCATTGTTGTCGATCTGCCGAGATTGGAGCCCCACGCGACTGGTTCTTTCACGTTCACGGTCAAGGTAGCGGACGGCTTTAAGGCGGCGGCGGTGGAGGACAGTTCGTGCCGCATCGCCATGAGTGGGCGACGTGATGTCGTGGCGATCCCGATTGCCACGCAGGTGCGTTCGGCGAATGGCTTTTTCTCCGTCTTTGAGGGCATTGCTGCTCAGTTTTCGGGATTTGGGAGTTGGGTGGCAAGGGGCTTTAAGCCGACCGTGCAGGAGGAATTCAAGAAGTTAACCGGCAGCTCGCAGTTCTTTGCCACCAGCGGACTTAACACGTTTGTGATGAGGAATGGGGCGGTCTTCGCGCCGCTTGGATTCAACCGTGCACTGATATTTGGACCGAGCCAGATGGTTGCCGCGGGTGGCGGCAACATGGTGGCGGCGGGCGGATTGAATATGGTGGCGGCGGGTGGAGGTAATCTGATAGGCCTCAAAAATGTCCCTGGTTTCGGGAATCTTAGTGCGAGCAGCCTTGTTGCAGCGATTCCGCAGTTGGTGGCGGCTGGGGGGGGCAACATGGTGGCGGCTGGGGGCCTGAATCTCATCGGCATGGATGGTTCTACGCTCATTGGCAACGATGGGAGCACGCTTATTGGACTCGATGGCTCGACGCTGATTGGCCTTGATGGCGGGACACTCATTGGTCTGGACGGCAGTACCCTGGCGGCGATCAGTTCCAACGGCGGGTCGCTGACTTTCACGCCAACAGGTGGGGGTGCGGCCATTAGGACGACACAAAACCCAGCGGAAATGGTTGCTGCGGGAGGGGGCAATATTGTGGCTGCGGGAGGGGGGAATATGGTCGCAGCTGGTGGCGGGAACATGGTGGCCGCAGGTGGCGGGAACATGGTGGCGGCTGGAGCGGGCAACTGATCCGTCGGAGAGAGCTGGAACTGGTTCCCTGGTAAGGGATGGGCGGGAAGAGAAGGGTCAGGCGGCTTGGCCGCTTGGGAGTGGGGGGCGGACAGGAGTGTCCGCGCTCTCTTTTGGCGATCAAACGGCGCCGATGAGGGAGCGGAGGAGGTAGGCGGCTAGGATGGCGGCTTTGCGGGCGGGGTGGAGGCCGATGCGTTTTTCGAAGACTTTGAAGTCGAGGTTGGCGATTTTTTCGAGGATCTCGGAGTAGATCTGGGCCATCATTTCGGCGGCGACCATGGATTGGCGGTCGGCTGGGGGGAGGTCGAGTTCGGCTTGATGGTAGAAGGCTACGGCGCGGTCGTATTGACGCTGCATGAGGGCGCGGAAGCGGTGGTCGTAGTGGTGATCGAGGATTTGCTGTTCGGTGACGCCGAAGTGGCGGAGGTCTTCGAGGGGGAGGTAGATGCGACCGGTGTCGCGGGCGTCCTGGCCGACGTCGCGGAGGATGTTGGTGAGCTGGAGGGCGTAGCCGAGATGGAGGGCGTATTTTTGGGTGTCGGGATGGCTGTGGCCGAAGATTTTGATGCTGACGAGGCCGACGACGGAGGCGACCTGGTAGCAGTAGTGGAGGAGTTCTTCGAAGGTTTCGAAGCGGGAGCGGCCGAGGTCGCTGGAGACGCCGTCGATGAGTTCGGCGAGGAGGGCGGGATCGAAGTGGTATTTGGGGGCGAGGGCGAGGACTTCGTCGAGGAGGGGATCGGGGCTGGGGGCGCCGTGAAGGATGGTGTCTTTCCAGGCTTGGAGCTGGGTTTTGCGCTCGGCGATGGGGTGGGTTTCTTCGTCGGCGATGTCGTCGACGACGCGGCAGAAGGCGTAGAAGGAGACCATGTCCCGGCGGCGTTCGGCGGGGAGGGCGAGGAGGGCGAAGGCGAGATTGGACCGGGCGCGCTTGGTGATTTCAGCGGAGGAGGGGGAGCTGCCGGTCATGCTAGGCGTGCGGTCGAGGTTCGGGGGTGATGAGGGGTCTGCCCAGGCGCAGCAGGAGGAGGGCGGAGGTTAGAAAGAGCCAGATGTGGAGGAAGGCAAGGGAGAAAGCGATGAGGAGGTGAAAAGCGCGGCCGGGGAGGTGGGTGGGGAGGAGGGAGCCGAGGAGGCCGGCGGCGTAGTGGGCGAGGGCGAGGATGGTGATGGCGGTGAGGGCGAGGCCGATGAGGGGGAGGAAGGCTTTGGCGAGGAGGCGGAGGGCGTGAGCGCCGGTGGAGAGGAAGCTGGCCTCGGGTGTGGCGAGGGCGATGGCGACGGGGAGGGGGGCGAAGAAGAGGAGCATCTCGACGAGGAGCCAGGTGACGAGGTGGGAGGGGGAGAGGCTGGACCAGGATTGGAGGGCGATCCAGGTGACGTCGAAGGCGGCGAGGGGGAGGAGGAGACGCCAGCGACCGAGGACTTGCCACCAGGCGGTGGAGAAGAGGGAGCGGGTGGATTCGGCGGGGGGATCCTGCCAGAGGCAGGCGAGGCGGAGGGCGCCGAGCTGGAGGCAGGCGGTGAGGAGGCCGAGGCAGAGGAGGCGGGCGCCGACGAGGAGGGTTTCGAGGGCTTCGGGGAGGTTGGGAGCGAAGACGTTGAGTTGGGCGAGAGGGACGAGGGTGGAGATGACGAGGAGGCTGATGAGGAGGCCCCAGGCGCCGCCTCTGGGGCGATGGCGGAGGCCGGCGCGATAGGGGCGGCGGGAGAGGTTCCAGAGGGAGCTGGCGAGGATGATGGGGAGGAGCCAGACGGCGGGCCAGGGGGGGAGGACCTGATGGAGGAGCATGGCGAAGCGGGTGGCGGCTTCTTCGAGGAGGCTGGGGGCGAGGGCGGTCCAGTTGGTCCATTCGTCGGCGAGGCGGATGGGGAGGGGTTGGAAGCCGTCGGAACCGGAGGCGAAGTGGGCGTAGAGAATGAGGCCGCCGACGAGGATGAGGCGGGGTTGGTTGCGGAGGAGGTCGAGGGCGTCGGAGAAGTCCTGGCGGAGGGGGTGGAAGGTGAGGTGGATGGCCATGCCGCCTGCGAGGCCGGCGATGCAGAGCAGCGACCAGAGCCAGAGGGGGAGTTCGGGGAGAGACACGGGGTATTGGTGGCGATGGAGGGCGGGGTTGTCTAGTTTTGTGTCGTTCGTAGCTAGTGGCTAGTGGCTATTGGAGAGTGGAGAGGCGGTAGTTTTTTAGACAGGATTAACAGGATTGGGCAGGATTAACAGGATGGGGAGGTGGTGATGGGCAACAGAATGGCGGCAACAGAATGAGGGATTTACACCGCAGAGCTTGGATGGCCGCAGAGGATTGAGGGGGGAGATGGTGGTGCTGAGTGGTGAGGGGAATTTGTTGGTAAGTTGGGTAGTGGTGGGGTTGTATGGGTTTGATGTTTGAGATTCCTTGTTCGGGTGGGTTGAGGCGGCGGTCGTTTTTGCGGACTTCGTCGCTGGCTGTGGCGTCGGTTTGGTCGGGGCGGGCATTGGGGATGGCGAAGGAGGGGGTGGGGTTTTCGGGGTATCCGTTTTCGTTGGGGGTGGCGTCGGGGGATCCGAGTGCGGATGGGATGGTGCTGTGGACGCGGCTGGCTCCGAAGCCGTTGGAGGCGGGTGGAGGGATGGGAATGGAGCCCGTGAAGGTGAGCTGGATGGTGTGTGAGGATGAGGCGATGACGAAGGTGGCGGCGAAGGGCGTGGAGAACGCGGTGCCGGATTGGGGGCACAGTGTGCATGTGGAGGTGGCGGGGCTGAAGCCGGACAGGTGGTATTGGTATCAGTTTCGGGTGGGGGGTGAGGTGAGTGCGAAGGGGAGAACACGGACGATGCCGGCGGTGGGGAGTGATCCGGAGCGATTGAAGTTTGCGTTTGCGAGCTGTCAGCATTTGGAGACGGGGCTGTTTACGGCGTATGAGCACATGGCGCGGGAGGATGTGGATTTGGTGTTCCACTTGGGGGATTACATCTATGAGGGCGAAGGCATCGAGAAGCGGGTGAGGAAGCATCTTGGGAAGGAGATCACGACGATTGATGACTATCGGGTGCGGCATGCGCAGTATCGGAGTGATGCGGCGTTGCAGGCGATGCATGCGGCGGCGCCGTGGGTGGTGACCTGGGATGACCATGAGTTTGACAACAACTGTGCGGGGTCGATTTCAGAGGAGAAGGGGGTGACGGCGGAGGCTTTTCTGAGGCGTCGGGCGGCGGCTTACAAGGCTTACTATGAGCACATGCCGCTGAGGCGAAGCGCGCTGCCGAAGGGGCCGGACATGCTGATTTATCGAGGGATCTCGTTTGGGTCGCTGGCGCAGTTTTTTGTGTTGGACACGCGGCAGTATCGGTCGGATCAGCCGTGCGGGGATGGCAACAAGCCGCAGTGTGCGGAGGCGATGAGTGAGGCGCAGACGCTGATGGGATTGGAGCAGCGGGAGTGGTTGTTCCGGGGGCTGGATCAGTCGCCGGCGAAGTGGAATGCGCTGGCGCAGCAGATCATGATTGGGCGGGTGGATCGGTTGGCGGGTGAGGCGGTGGGCTACAGCATGGATCAGTGGCCGGGCTATGAGATGGAACGGCGGGCGGTGCTGAAGTATTTGCAGGAGCGGAAGGTGGCGAATCCGGTGGCGTTTGCGGGGGACATTCATTCGAACTGGGCGAACGAGTTGATCGCGGATTTTGACGATTTGGATTCAATGAGTGTGGCGACGGAGTTTGTGGGGACTTCGATTTCCTCAGGTGGCGATGGGGCGGCGGTGCCGAAGGGGCATGCGGGGTTACTGAAGGAGAATCCGTTTGTGAAGTTTCAGAATGCGGAGCGGGGGTATGTGACGTGCGAGGTGACGGCGTCTGAGTGGCGGACGGATTTCAAGACGGTGGAGTATGTGAGTCGTCCAGGGGCGACGTTGAATGTGCGGGCGTCGTTTGTGGTGGAGAGTGGGCGGGCGGTGTTGAATCGGGTTTGAGGGGAGGGCGGACGGCGGATTGCGGATTGCGGAATCCACGCATGGCACGAATAGCACGAATGGGATTGAGAGGGTGGGAATGGATGGAGGTGGAGCGGTGACGGGGTGCTTTTTGGGTGAGTGGGGTCTTTTGAAATAACGCAATTCGGTTGCGATTGGGTTAGGGGTGTGTTAATGCAATTCGATTGCATGAAAACGAAAACGACTGTGCCGATTCCTGTTACTGTTTTGTCTGGGTTTTTGGGGGCTGGGAAGACGACTTTGTTGAATCATATTTTGAGGAATCGGGAGGGGAGGCGGGTGGCGTTGATTGTGAATGACATGAGTGAGGTGAATGTGGATGCGCAGGTGGTGAAGGCGGGGGATGCGGCGTTGTCGAGGACGGAGGAGAAGATGGTGGAGATGAGCAATGGGTGCATTTGCTGCACGCTGCGGGAGGATTTGCTGAAGGAGGTGGCGGCGCTGGCGCGGGAGGGGCGATTTGATTCGATCTTGATTGAGTCGACGGGGGTGTCGGAGCCGATGCCGGTGGCGGAGACGTTTTCGTTTGAGGATGAGGAGGGGCGATCGCTGAATGATCTGGCGCGATTGGACACGATGGTGACGGTCGTGGATGCAAAGAATTTTTTGGAGGATTACCACAGTGTGGAGGAGTTGAGGGATCGCGGGCAGGCGGTGGGTGATGAGGATGGGCGGACGCTGGCGCATCTGCTGACGGATCAGGTGGAGTTTGCGAATGTGATTCTGATCAACAAGGTGGATGCGGTGACGGAGGAGGAGTTGGACGAGGTGAGGGGAATCGTGCGGGCGCTGAATCCGAAGGCGCGGGTGCATGAGACGAGTCAGTCTGAGGTGGCGTTGACGGAGGTGCTGGACACGGGTTTGTTTGAGATGGCGGAGGCGGAGGAGTCGAAGGGGTGGTTGGACTCGCTGGCGGGGCACACGCCGGAGACGCTGGAGTATGGGATCTCGAACTTTGTGTATCGGGCCAGGAGGCCGTTTCATCCGG
Organism: Verrucomicrobiaceae bacterium; assembly: GCA_027487315.1. Taxonomy (GTDB): domain Bacteria; phylum Verrucomicrobiota; class Verrucomicrobiia; order Verrucomicrobiales; family Verrucomicrobiaceae; genus JAGRPD01. The sequence continues at coordinate 17,986 of JAIYDW010000212.1, forward strand.
AGCGGTTTCAAGCGTGGCTGCGGGATTCGTGGGAAGGGGTGATTCGTGCGAAGGGGCTGTTTTGGTTGGCAACGCGGATGGAGCTGGCGGGTTTTGTTTCGCAGGCGGGGGTGTTGCGGGACACGCGTGCGATGGGATTCTTTTGGAGTGCGGTGGATGAGGCGGAGTGGCCGAAGGATGAGGAGACGCGGGCGGAGGTGGAGGCGCTGATGGAGGGGCCTTATGGGGATCGGCGGACGGAGATTGTGTTGATTGGGAGGGAGATGGATGAGGCGAGTTTGAGGGCGCGGTTTGATGCGTGTCTGCTGACGGAGGAGGAGTTTGACAAGGGGCCGAATGCGTGGGCGCGGTTGGGGGATCCGTTTCCGGCTTGGATGCCGGGGGAGGGGGAGTGAGTGCGGATTGACGCGACTCTCCGGGCTACGGGCAACCTTTGGTTGTTGGTCTTGCTCCGCTCGGCTGCGTATTGCGGAATTAGTAGGGTGTCGATTTAATGCAAAAAGATTGCATTAGTGAGTTTTTGGGTTTTGGTGGGGGGATGGAGGGATTGATGATGAAGCGTGTGTTTGCAGAGCGTCGGAGCGTGGCTCAGGTGGAGGAGGGTGCTGATTTGGCGCCGAAGTTTGATGAGCGGGGGTTGCTGCCGGTGGTGACGACGGATGCGGGGACGGGTGAGGTTTTGATGATGGGGTATTTGAATGAGGAGGCGTTGCGGAAGACGCTGGAGACGGGAGAGGCGCATTACTTTAGTCGGAGTCGGCAGGTGCTGTGGCACAAGGGGGCGACGAGCGGGTTTGTGCAGAAGGTGAAGGAGTTGCGGATTGATGACGATCAGGACTGTGTCTGGTTGCGAGTGGAGACGGTGGGTGGGGCGAACTGCCATGTGGGGTACCGGTCTTGTTTTTACCGTGCGGTGCCGGTGGGGACGGGCTATCGGGGGCCGGAGGGGGCGTTGGTGTGGATGGAGGAGGAGAAGGTGTTTGATCCTGAAGCGGTGTATGGGGATGCGCCGAACCCGACGAGGCTATGAAGCGGATTCCTTTGATTTTGGTGGCGGGATTTTTGGGAGCTGGGAAGACGACGTTTTTACAGGCGCTGATGCGTGAGCTGAAGGAGAAGGGGGTGGGGTTCAGTGTGGTGGTGAATGATTTTGAGAATGCGGAGGTGGATGCGGCGAGGCTGCGGGCGCTGGGGGCGGAGGTTCAGGCGATCAGTGGGTCGTGCGTGTGTTGCAGTTCGCTTGATGAGTTTTTGGTGTCGCTAAGGGATATTGATGTGCCGGAGGATGGGGTGCTGCTGGTGGAGGCAAATGGGGCGTCCGACCAGATCTCGTTGATTGCGGCGGTGACGATGCGGGGGGAGTGCCGACGGTTTTTGTCGCCCTTGCAGGTGACGATGGTGGATGCGCGTCGCTGGCGGGAGCGAGGGGGGCAAAATGAGTTGGAGCGTGAGCAGGTGCTGACGTCAACGCACTGGTGTTTGACGCATGCGGCGGGGGTGAACCGGTTGCGTCACTTGGCGGTGAGAGAGGCGGTGAGGGAGATCGCACCAAGGGCGGTGGAGACGACGGTGGAGGACTTTGCGCAGTATGTGCGGTTGGTGCGTTCGGGGTTGGCTGTGTTTGCGAAGGAGAGCGGGTTGAAGGCGGAGGAGGTGACGAGGCTGACGGAGCGGCATCAACATCATCATGAGGGAGAGAGGGCCTTTACTTCGATGCGAGTGGAGTTGCCGTTTGTGGTGGAACGGAAGGCGCTGGAGGGTGTTTTGGCGGCGCTGCCGGAGAGTGTGATCCGGGTGAAAGGGCTGTGCCGATTGGCGGAGATTCCGCAGATTCCGATGTCGTTTCAGCATGTGCGGCCGGCGGCGGAAACGTGGTTTTTGCCACTGCTGAATGTGCTGGGGGTGTTGCCGAGTGGGGTGGTGATCGGGGTGGGGATGCCGGTGGAGGAGATTGGGGTGAGGTTTGAGGGGTTGGCGGGGGGGTAGGGTTTTTGTTCTCTGTTCTCTGTTCTTGGTTGGGAGTTAGATTTGGCGGAGGGTTTGGGGCCAGGGGTCGGGGAAGGTGCCGTTGTTTTGCCAGTGGGTGATTTCGGCGGGGGTGCAGAGGCAGGTTTGGAGTTGGTTGAAGAAGGGCTCGCGCGCAGCCAGGGTGCCGATGAGGGTGAGTTCGTTGAGGCGGTCGCCGAAGGTGGGGTGGGTGCCTTGGAGTTGTTGGGTGAGTTTGCCGATTTCTGAGGGGACGAGTTTGTTGAGGGGGTCTTTGAGGAGGGCGGCTTTCCAGTAGGCGAGGAGTTCGAGGTCGATGCTGCCGGCGGCTTGGTTCCAGAGGAGGACTTGGGCGTCGCGGGAAGCGAGCCAGAGGAAGCCTTTGCTGCGGTGGAGTCCTTGAGGGAGGCCGGTGCGGAAGAGGTTCCAGAGGCGCTGGGGATGAAAGGGGCGTGGGTCGCAAAGGATGGTGCTGCCGATGTCGTAGTCGGCGGGGTGTCCGGGGTCGATGGGGGGGGGGGCGTGCGTCCAGGAGTGGGCGAGGAGGCGGGCGCGGTCTAGGTGGAACTGGTTGGTGCCGAGGAGTTTGGAGGCGGGTATTTGGCCGTAGGTGGCGGCGTGGACTTGGGCGCGTGGGTTGAGGAGTTCGAGGGTTTTGAGGAGGAAGGGGAGGTCCTCAGTGCGGATGCGGTCGGTTTTGGTGAGGATGAGGGTGGTGGCGAATTGGATTTGTTCAGCGAGGAGGTTTTCGGTGGTGCGGGTGCCGGTGTCTTCGTTGTGGATGAGGCATTCGAGCAGGCGGCGACCAGCGGCGTAGTCTTCGATGAAGGCTTTGGCGTCGATGAGGGTGACGAAGGTGTCGATGTGGTAAGCAGGATGGCGGGAGATTTCTTCGATGAGGGGCCAGGGGTGGGTGGAGCCGGAGGTTTCGATGATGAGGTGGTCGAGATCGGTGCGATGCTGCCAGGACTCCAATGCGGAGGTAAAGGCGCTGCGCTGATTGCCGCTGATGGAACCGGCGTGGATGCTGATGAGGGTGGCGTTTTCTTCGGAGACGTGCTGGCCGGAACGGATGAGGTCGCCATCGACTTCGAGTTCGGCCATGTCGTTGACGATGACGGCGAGGCGGAGTTTTTTTTGATCGCGCAGGAGGCGGCGGAGGAGGGTGGTTTTGCCGGAGCCGAGGAAGCCGGAGAGGAGGGTGACGCGCATGGGGGAGGGTGGGATCAGGAAGCCGGGGAGTTGATGATTTCAGTGGCGGCGCGCTCGCCACTGAGCCAGGCGCCGTGGACGGTGCCGGGGTAGTCGGCGCTGGTGGCTTCGCCTGCGAAAAAGAGGTGCGAGCCTACGGGTGCGGCGAGGCGGTTGATGTCCTGACGGGGGGAGCCGACCGTGGGGAAGGAGTAGGCTCCGAGAGTGAGGGGATTGAGACTCCAGCGGGTGACGTGGAGTTGGGCGGGATCGGGCAAGGTTTGGGAGGGGAAGGTGGCGCGTAGATCGCTCATGACGATGCTGAGGACTTGGGCGTTGGTCTGGGATTCGAGGGCGCGGGCGCGGCTGCCCGATTGCCAGGCGATGAGGATGTTGCTGCCTGGATGAGGGGTTTCCATGCTGGAGAAAGAGAGGCCCCAGGGCGCCTTGGGAATGATGTTGGTGAACCAGTTGCCGTCTGGCCAGAAGCGGTTTGGGAATTGGAGAATGACTTTGGTGAAGGCACCCATGCGCATGCGGGAGATGGCGCCGCGTTTGGCGGGGGGCAGGATGGGGCTGAAAGTGATGGTGTTGCTGCGCAACACGCCAAGGGGGACAGTGATGAGCAATTTTTCAGATTCAAAGACGCTGCCGTCCTGGGTGAAGACGCGTGAGGGTGTGCGTGCGTGTTCGATGCGATGGATTCGTTTGCTGAGTCGGATGTCGAGTCCTGTGGCGAGGTGGGCGGGCAACTGGTCGTAACCGCCGAGGATCATTTGGTCGCCTCCGACAGCGAATTCTTCGTCCTCGTCGAAGGCGAGCAAGGAGATGCGGCTGAGGTCGTCGGCGAGGTCGCCTTCGATTTCTGCGGCGAGGGAGGCGCGCAGGTCGAGTCGGCGGGTGTTGGAGAGTTTTCGTTGCCGGGAGAAGGCTTCGAAGGCGCTTAGGAGACTGACGGTTGTTTGGGAGTTTTCGAGTTGTTCTTTGTGGACGTCGATCATCCACTCGTAGGCATCGCTGACGAGCGAGTACACCTTGTCCTCTTCTTTGGTGCTGAGAGGAAGGCCATTGCGGAAGAGAGCGCCGGAGTCGGCGCTGAAGGGGGTGGTGGGCCAGTTTTGACTGCGGGCCTGGGTCCAGATGGGGTTTTCGATGCCGGCGTCATTGCGTTTGCCGTGAATGAATTGGGCACCGAGTTCGATGGGGAGTCCGCCGAAGAGAGAGCGGTCGGTGTGGACGCGTCCGCCAATGCGAGTGGCGGCTTCGAGGACGGTCACTGGATGGCCGGCGGACTGGAGAGTGCGTGCGGCGGTGAGGCCAGCGACACCGGCGCCGATGACGAGGACGCGGGGTTTGGAAGCGGCGAGGACAGGTTTAGGGTGCGGGAGGAGTGCTGATGAGGCGGCAATGCGGAGAAGTTGGCGACGAGAAAGCGGCGTCATGGCGGCGGGGGGAAAGATTAGGCGGGAAAGTTGACGGAAAAGGGAGTGTGAGCAATGCAATTAGTTTGCGATATTTGGCTTGTATTGATGCGAGCTTGGAGCTTAGCGATGCGGAAGTGAGGAGAGGGAAAGAACCGGGCATGAGTGCAGTCTGATGGGTGGGGTAGAGGCGGGAGGTTTGAGCGACCCATGTGCTGCGCCACTCATGCACCTGATGTGTCGGATTCTGGTTTGATGGAACTTGCTGCTGCCCGATGTGAAATGGTGAAAGAGAGGAAGGGGTATGAGGTTATGATTTTAATGCAAAAAGATTGCGTTTAATAGTTTAGAGATATAATGCAATCTAGTTGCATGAAAAGAGAATTTCCAATGGTGATGCTGGCGGGGCTGGAGTCGGTGGGGAAGTCGGCTTTGTTTCGAGGGCTGACGGGGGAGGCGACGGGGGATGAGGCGAATGTGAGGGGGAGCACGGTGGTGTGTCGTCGGTGCCGGGTGGCGGACTGTGGGTGTGAGGTGGTGGATACGCCGGGGATTCGGGTGAGGGGGGATGCGGAGACGACGCGGATGGCTTTAGGGGCGGCGGGTGAGGCGGATGTGGTGCTGATGGTGGCGCGTGGGACGCACGGGGTGAGTGAGGTGGAGACGCTGCTGCGGGAGCTGGATTTGCGAGGGAAACGGAGTGCGCTGGCGATGACGTTTTTGGACAAGGCACCGGAGGTGGTGGAGCCATTGGCGGCGGTGTATCGGGAGCGGTTGGGGATTCCGGTGGTGGTGGTGAATGCGCGGGAGTTGGATGAGGCGGGGCGGGGGCGGGTGTTGGAGGCGATCGAGGGGGCGAGGGCGATGAAGGGGCAGCAGCCGTTCGGGCAAGCTGGAAGCTTGCCCCACCTTCAGATGGATCCTGAGACGACGCTGTTTGAGAACAAATACCTGGGGCCGTGGCTAGCGCTGGGGTGCATGGCGGCGATGTTTGCGGTGCCGGTGTATGTGGCTTACCAGTTTGCGAGTTGGACGCAGCCGATCGTCGACGAGCTGGTGATTACGCCGTTGAAGGTGGCGGCTGAGGGGTGGCCGGAGTTGTTGCAGGTGATGCTGACGGGTGGGTATGGGGCGATCACGCTGGGTTGGTATTCCTTTCTTTGGGCGTTTCCGGTGGTGCTCTTGATCAGCATGAGTGTGGCGCTGGCGGAGGAGACGGGGTTGAAGGATCGCATCACGGCGGCGCTTGATCCGTGGCTGCGCCATGTGGGTTTGAGTGGTCGGGATTTGATTCCGGTGCTGAGTGGATTTGGCTGCAATGTGGTGGCGGTGTTTCAGACGCGATCGTGTTCGAAGTGCAGCCGCAGTGGGTGTGTGTCGATGATTGGTTTTGGCAGTGCGTGCAGTTACCAGATCGGAGCTTCATTGAGTCTGTTTGGTGCGTCGGGTCACCCGGGATTGTTTGTGCCTTACCTTGCGGCGTTGTTCGTAGTGGGGGCGCTGCACACGCGGCTGTGGCATGGGGCGTTGGCGAAGGAGGGGGCGATGCCTTTGCATGAGCGTGCGTTTTTGCAGAGGCCGACTTGGCGTGCGGTATGGTGGCGGGTGAAGGCGGCGGTGGGGCAGTTTTTGAAGCAGGCGATGCCTATCTTCATCGTGATTTGTCTCGTGGCGGCGCTACTGGAGCATGCGGGGGTGATTGATGGGGTGGCGGCTGTGGTGGCACCGGTGATGGGGTGGTTTCATTTGCCTGGGGAGGTGGCGCCGGGGATATTGTTTTCGATTTTGCGGAAGGATGGGTTGCTGACGCTGAACAGCGGTGATGGGGCGCTGCTGGCGACACTGGGGGCGGGGCAGGTGTTTGTGCTGGTGTGGTTGGCTTCGACTTTCACCGCCTGTCTGGTGACGCTATGGACGATCCGACGGGAGCTGGGTTGGCAGTTCGCGGGAGCCATGGCGGGCCGGCAGGCGGTGACTTCTGTTTTAACCGGGGGGGTGATGGCATGGCTGATCTGAGGGAGGTGACGGAGGTGTTGATTGTGGGTGCGGGTCCTGCGGGGATCGGATGTGCGGTGGCGCTGGAGGCGTGCGGAGTGGAGGTGCAGTTGGTGGATGCGAAGGGTGTGGGGGCGTCGTTTGAGGGGTGGCCGAGGCAGATGCGGTTGCTGACGCCGTCGTTTCACAGCAATGCGTTTGGCGGAGTGGATTTGAATGCGGTGACACCGGACACGTCACCTGCGGATTTTTTGCACACGCAGCATGCGGATGGGCGGGAGTATGGGAGGTATCTGAGGGCGCTGGTGATGCATCATGGGTTGAAGCTGGATGCGCCGACGCGGGTGACGGGGCTGGCGTTGGGGGAAGATGGGCTGTGGGTGGTGGAGACGGATCGGGGGACGCACCGGGCGCGGTTTGTGATCTGGGCGGTGGGGGAGTTTGGGCGGCCGGACTTGGGGGGGATCGAGGGGGCGGCGTTGTGTCGGCACAACAGTGGGGTGGGGGATTGGGATGAGGTGGCGGGGGAAGGGGAGCGATTTGTGGTGATCGGTGGGTATGAGAGCGGGATTGATGCGGCGGTGCATTTGATGGAGCGGGGGCGGGAGGTGCAGGTGCTTTCGCGGGGGGAGCCGTGGGGAGTGGATGATCCGGATCCGAGCCGGAGTTTGAGTCCGCATACGCGGGATCGGCTGAAGCGGGCGCTGCTGGAGGCACCGGGGCAGGTGAGGTTTTACAAGAATGCGAACATCACGCGGGTATCGAAGGGTGAGTCGGGATATGAGCTGTTTGATGATGAGGGGACGCGGTTTGCGAGTGTGACGAGGCCGATTTTGTGCACGGGGTTTGTGAGTGCGCTGGAGCAGCCGATGGTGCGTGAGTTGTGGGAGTGGAAGGATGGGCAGCCGGTGGTGAGTGAAGGGGCGGATGAGTCGACTTTGATGCCGGGGTTGTTTTACAGTGGGCCGTCGCTGCAGCACCGGGGGATGTTGTTTTGTTTCATTTATAAGTTTCGGTCGCGGTTTGGGGTGATCGCGCGGGAGATTGCGGAGCGGTTGGGGAGGGAGTGGGAGGGGCCGCTGGCGCGGTGGCGTGAGCGCGGGTTTATGATGGACGACTTGAGTTGTTGCGCGGACTGCCAGTGCGCGGTGGAGGCGGAGGCGAGTGAACACCCGGAGGTGATGGAGTATGCGGAGCGGGCTTGAGCAGCGAGGACGGGGGATGATAGGGCAGCGCGGGGCGAGTCAGCGCGGGCTGCTGAATGATTTCACGTGGGGGCTGGGGCAGCAGATGTTTTACTGGGGGAGGGATGTGATGACGGATGGAAATCTGCTGATGGCGGCGGGGTTTGAGAAGCGGGTGTCGACGGGGTTGCAGGGGACGAGTTGCTATCGGTTGAAGTGGTGTGGGGGATTCGTCGAGTTGCATGGGGCGTGTGCGGGATGGTATCCGCCAGGGGGAGGTGGAGAGGCGCCCGGGTTTTTGTTTGTACGGACGGATCGGCGCTGTTACGCGCATGAGTTGGAGGAGGCGGTGGTGCCTGGGAAGTATGAGTATGGGGTGCTGAGGTCGGGCGGGGCGGCGCTGGCGGAGGTGATGGCAGGGGCGAGGTTTTTTGCGCGGTGGTTAACGGGGTATGAGGGATGGGTGAGGAGGAGGATGGGGGTGGGGTATCGGGAGGAATGTCAGCGGATGTTTGCGAAGTTGGAGACGAGTCGGGAGTGGCTGGAGCCGAGGGCTGGGTGGGAGTGGATGAGGGCGTTTGGAGAGGGGGAGGTGGGGTTGGGGAGGGCTGGGAGGTGAGTTGGGGGGAGTAATCAGTGGTTAGTGGGCGGTGAGCGGTGGGGAGTGGGTTGGGGTTCGTGGGGGTATGGTGTCAGATGGGTGGGGAGGTTGGCGTTGGTTTGGGATGAGGATTTTGGTTTTTTGGTTTGGGTTTGGGGTGGCTTTGCTGCAGGCGGGGCCGGCGTTGATTTTGCATGGTGGGAAGGTGGTGACGGTGGATGCGGCGTTTGGTTTGGCGGAGGCGGTGGCGGTTGATGCGGGGGGGCGGATTGTGGCGGTGGGGAAGGATGAGGAGGTGCTGGCGTTGAGGGGGGAGGGGACGGAGGTGATGGATCTGGGAGGGAAGACGTTGTTGCCGGGGCTGATGGATTCGCATGTGCATCCGGCGGCGGCGATGACGGAGTTTGATCATGAGATTCCTGACATGGAAACCGTGGCGGATGTGCTGGCTTACATTGCAGGGCGGGTGAAGGTTTCGAAGCCCGGGGAGTTGATTTTGGTGAGGCAGGTTTTCATAACGAGGCTGGAGGAGAAGCGGTATCCGACACGCGCGGAGTTGGATGGGGTAGCACCTGAGAATCCGGTGGTTTTTTCGACGGGGCCGGATTCGATGCTGAACAGTTTGGCGTTGAAGCTGGGAGGTTACAGTCGTGCGTTTCAGGTGCCGGAGGGGAGTGCGGGCAAGATGGAGGTGGATCCGGTGACCGGAGAGCCGACGGGATTGCTGCGCAGTCTGGGTCACAATGTGAAAGCGCGAACGTCTGCGAAGACTGCGACCGAGGAGGATGTGTATCGGCGCACGGTGGAGCTTTTTCGGGCTTACAATGAGGTGGGGTTGACGACGGTGGCGGATCGGGACTCAAGTTTGGAGCGGGTGGCGGCGTATGAGAAGATGCTTCAAAAGGGGGATCTCACGGTGCGGATGCGGGTGTCTCCGGGGATACCGACGATGAGTTTGTGGCCAGCCTGCGCGAAGGCGATTGATGAGGTGGTGAGGCATCCGAGGACGAAGCCTGATGCGATGCTGCAGATCATTGGGACGAAGACGTATCTGGATGGCGGGATGCTGACGGGGAGTTCGTGGATGCGGGAGCCGTGGGGGGTGAGTGAGGCCTATGGGATCAGTGATCCGGGGTATCGGGGGGTGCAGAAGATCACGGCTGAGCGGTTGAAGCTCCTGGTGGAGAGCGTGACGGCTTCGGGCTTGCAATTCACGGCGCACAGCGTGGGAGATGCGGCGGTGGAGCTTTTGATTGATACCTATGAGGCGGTGAATGAAAGGCACAGTGTGAGGGCGGCGCGCAGCAGTGTCACGCATTGCAATTTCATGCATCCTGACTCGATCGCGAAAGCGGCGAAGCTGGGGGTGTGCGTCGATTTGCAACCGATCTGGCTGCACATGGATGGGCGCACGTTGACCCAACATTTTGGGGAGGAGCGGATGGCGCGGTTTCAGCCGTTGCGGGCGTGTTTTGACCAGGGGGTGGTGGTTGGTGGAGGCAGTGATCACATGCAGAAGATTGGGTCGTTCCGGAGCATCAATCCGTACAATCCGTGGCTGGGCATGTGGACGGCGATCACGCGGAAGGCGCGCAAGCTAGACGCGCCGGTTCACCTTGAGCATGCGCTGACGCGGGAGGAGGCGATCCGGCTTTACACCAGCAACAATGCGTATTTGCTGAAGGCGGAGCGGGAGACGGGGAGCATTGAGGTGGGCAAGCTGGCCGATTTGATATTGGTGGATCGCGATCCGCTGACGTGTGCGATTGATGAGTTGGTGGAGACCCGGGTTTTGAAGACGTGGCTGGGGGGTAAAGTGGTGTTTGATGGGAAGGCGAAATGAGGGGTGGATCCGGGACGTTGTAGGGAGTGATGAAATCTGAAATGAATTTTTCCCGGCGGCGTGCGATCAAGACGCTTTTTTGTTCCAGCGCGGTCATGGCGCTCAATCTGCGCGGTGGGGCGTTTGGTGCGGAGGTCAAGAAGGGGGGATTGAATTTCCTGGCGATTGGAGATTTTGGCACGGGGGCGGCGGACCAAAAGACGGTGGCGGGAGCGATGCAGGCGTATGCGGCGAAGCATCAATTGAAGCCTGACGCTTTGTTCCTCATCGGTGACAATTTTTACGGGCCTGTGAAGGAGGGTTTTACGATCGAATCGAAGCGTTGGGAGTCGGACGTTGAGGCGATGTATCCGGCGAATGTGTTTCCGGGGCCGATGTATGCAGTGTTAGGCAATCATGACTACCATGACAATGAGGGGGGAGAGAAGGTGCAGTTGGCGTATGCGAAGAAGAGCGGGGTGCGGTGGGCCCTGCCTGCGAAGTGGTATCGGCTCGATCTAGGAGGGGAGCAGCCATTGCTGACGCTGATTTGTTTGGACAGCAATCTGCCGGCGGTGAGTGGCACGGGGAAGGACAAGAAGACGGGCAAGCCGCGGGCGTCGATGACGGCGGAGGAGTCGGCGGCGCAACTGGCGTGGTTGGAGGCAGAGTTGGCGAAGCCGCGCGCGCCTTTCACGCTGGTGATGGGGCATCACCCGTTGTATTCCAATGGCGATCATGGCGATACGAAGGCGCTGTTGGAGGCGTGGGAGCCGCTGTTTGAGAAGCATCAGGTGCACGCGTATTTGTGCGGGCACGACCATGATTTGCAGCATCTGGAGATGGAGGGGAAATTCACCTCGCACATCTTATCTGGAGGCGGCGGAGCGAAGACCCGGAAGTTGGAGCCTGCTGACCGGACGATGCCGTATGGGAAGGATGTGCATGGGTTCACGCACATTCGGGTCGATGGGGAGGGGCTGAGCTTTGCCCACTATGGGGTGGATGGGGGGTTGCTGCATGAGTTCACCAAGCGCCGGGATGGGAAGGTGGAGATGGGGTGAGGTTTTTTGGTTCTCGGTTCTCGGTTGATGTGGAGCGGAGGGTGGAAGATGAGGATGAGGTTAGGGGGAGGCGTGGGCGCGAAGGTCTTCGAGGGAGACGAATTCGAGGGCGTGGATGTGGGTGGATTCGAGGACGACTGGGGGAGCGAGGTTTGCTTCGAGGGCTTCGGCCCAACGCGAGACGCAGAGGCACCAGTGGTCGCCGGGGTTGAGGCCGGGGAAGTGGTATTCGGGGACGGGGGTAGAGAGGTCGTTGCCGCGGCTGCGGGAGAACTGGAGGAATTCGGCGGTCATGACGGCGCAGACGGTGTGGAGGCCTGTGTCATCGGGGCCGGTTCGGCAGTAGCCGTCGCGGTAGAAGCCGGTGAGGGGGGAGGTGCAGCAGGATTGGAGGGGGGTTCCGAGGACGTTGGAGGGCATGGTTGGATTGCGGATTGCGGATTTGGGATTGCGGATTGGATTTTAGGTGCCGCAGTAGGTTTGGTAGGGGGTGGTGGAGGGGGGGGCGGGTTCGGTGAATTCGGTGGGGATGGGGGTGGTGTGGTCGTGGGGGGTGGCGAGGACGGTGAGGAGGCGGTGGAGGGGGTTCAGGTCGTTGTGATCGGAGGCGGCGGCGAGGGCTTCTTCGACTTTGTGATTGCGGGGGATCACGACGGGGTTGTGAGCCTGCATGAGGGTGAGGGATTCTGCCGGGGATTGAGGCTGGCGGGTGCGGCGGGTTTGCCACTGGTGGTGCCAGGTTTGGAAGATGGGGCCGACGAAGGGGGCGGTTGCGAGGGCTGAGGTGCTGGTGAGGGTGAGGAAGGTGTTGGTGAAGTCGGCTTGGGTTTGTTGCATCCAGTCGAGGAGGGATTGGATGAGGGTGTTGTCATCGGGTTCGGCGTTGAAGAGGCCGAGTTTGGAGCGCATGCCGGTGAGGTAGTGGTTTTGGAAGAAATCGGGGAAGGAGGCGATGGCGGTGTTGGCGAGTTCGAGGGCGCGGTCTTCGTTGGGATGGAGGATGGGTAGGAGGGCTTCGGCGAGGCGGGCCATGTTCCACTGGGCGATGCCGGATTGATGACCGTAGGCGTAGCGTTTGTGGCGGTCGATGGAGCTGAAGGTGGTTTCGGGATGGTAGTGGTCCATGAAGGCGCAGGGGCCGTAGTCGATGGTTTCGCCGGAGAGGGCGACGTTGTCGGTGTTCATGACGCC
>JAIYDW010000200.1 GCA_027487315.1 Verrucomicrobiaceae bacterium
CGCCGTCATTGGCCCCACAAGGCTTCCCGCTTCTCGGGTGGCATCACCTTTTCGATGCAACCGCTGCGAACCGGAAAGCCTTGTGGAACCAAGCACGACGCCATCTTCATCCCTTTCCACTCCCGTTTCTAGGTTGAACAACCAAGCCTCTGCGCCTCTCAAGCACCTCGAACATCGGAATTCGGGTTGGGTTCATGTGTTGATTGGGATGGTTTGGGTGGGGTCTTTGAGTGGGCAGATTCCGGAAGAGGTGGTGAGGAGGGAACGGGCGAAGGTGCTGGATGGGGTGGAGTCGGTTCCGAAGATTGGTGCGCCGGGGCCGGTGGCGATTTGGGGCCAGCTGGCGTTTCCGGTGTTGGGTGCGGCGGATAAGCAGGGGAACGAGCAGGCGGTGGCGGCGGTGGCGGGTTATGGGAGGGGGCGGGTGGTTTTGTTTGGGCAGAATGGGTATTTGTCTGGCAAGGCGGGCGGGGATCATGCGAAGTTTTTGGAGAACGTGGTGAGTTGGAGTTCGGGGGGGAAGAAGAAGCCTCGAGTGGGGACGTGGAAGATGGATGAGCATGAGGTGCTGGAGCGGGCGGGGTTTGAGGTGGAGGTGGTGAAGGCGTTGGGGAAGGCAGAACTGGGGAAGGTGGATGTGGTGGTGATGAATGCGCAGGGGGTGACGGATGAGGCGGATGGGTTGGCGGTGGTGGAGTGGCTGAAGGCGGGTGGGGGTTTGGTTGCGGGGATGACGGGGTGGGCGTTTGATCAGACGAGTGGAGGGAAGGAGTTGGCGCTGGCGCATGGGTTGAATCGGGCGTTGCAGCCGGCGGGGATTGGCTTTACGGAGATGAGCGGGTTTGACGGGGTGCAGGCGTTTGCGGCGCGGGTGGAGTTGCCGCGTTTGATGAATGCGTCGGAGGCGATTGGGGTGATGAAGAAATCGGCGGGAGGGAAAGGGGCGCTGAATGAGGCGGAGGTGCGACAGGCGTCGAATGCGATTCAGATCGCGCTGGCGGCGCAGCCGCCGGAGAAGAGTCCGTTTCGGGAGGCGGTGAGTTTGGCATTGGGGTCGGCTGGCGGGTCGAGGGCGGTGCCGACGAAGGAGAAGCCGTTCACGGAGGAGAAGGAGAACGCGGAGCGGATGCGGTTGAGCATGGAGACGCGGATGCTGCGGTTGGATCGGGCGGAGACGGTGGCGGTGCATCCGGCGCATGAGGCTTTTCCGGGGAAGGTGGCGTCGAATGCGCCGAGGGGAAAAGGGGTGGTGGCGGTGAATGCGGCGATTCCGGGGTGGGCGAGCACGGGGTATTATGCGGCGGCGGGGGAGACGATCGAGGTGACGGTGCCCGAGGGGATTACGGGCAAGGGTTTTGCGGTGCGGATTGGGTGTCACTCGGATGTGCTGTATGATTTGCCGTCGTGGTCGCGGGCGCCGGACATCACGAAGAGCGTACCGATTGCGGGGGTGGTGACGAAGGTGGCGAGTGCGTTCGGCGGGTTGGTTTACCTTGAGGTGCCGGCGCGTGAGACGGGGTTGGAGGGGGCGCTGCAGGTGGGGATTGCCGGGGCGGTGGCGGCACCTTTGTTTGTGTTGGGGAAGGATACGGATGAGCAGTGGAACAGTGAGATCAAGATGCGGCCGGGGCCGTGGGCGGAGCTGGCTTGTGACAAGATGATTGTGACGGTGCCGACGAGTGTGGCGCGAGAGGTGAAGAATCCGACGATGGTGATGACGTTTTGGAAGATGGCGGTGGAGGCGCAGGATGAGATCACGAACCAGACGGCGGAGCGGCGGAGGCCTGAGCGGATGGTGGCGGATGTGCAGATCAGCGCGGGGTTCATGCACAGCGGGTATCCGATCATGCTGCACGTGCCGGAGGCGCTGGAGATGGTGACGGTGAGCCGGTTGAAGATGCCGGGCTGGGGGTATCACCATGAGGTGGGGCACAATCACCAGCGGGGGGAGTTCACTTTTGACGGCACGGGCGAGGTGACGAACAATGTGATCGGGATGTGGGTGTATCAGTCAGTGATGAAGCGGGATCCGCTGCTGGGGCATCCGGCGATCAGTGTGGAGGCGCGCAAGGAGCATTTGGAGAAGATCGCGGGGGCGAAGGGAGCGGCGGAGAAGTGGACGGTGTGGAAGGGGAATCCGTTTGTGGCTTTGACGACTTACATTCAGCTCATTCAAGGATTTGGATGGGAGAGCTGGCGGGCGTACCTGCACAGTTTTGCGGATCCGGCTTTTGGGGCGAAGCCAACAACGGATGACGACAAGCGGGACCAGTTCTTGATTCGTTACTCGAAGATCACGAAGAAGAATCTGGGGCCGTTTTTTGAGTTTTGGGGGATTCCGGTGAGTGCGAGCGCGAAGGCGGCGGTGAGCGGGATGGAGGCTTGGATGCCGGAGTCGGGGGTGAAGTAGGGGTTCGCGGTTCTTTGTTTAGTTGCCGTCGAGCATGCGGCCGATGCCGCCGAGGAGGGACCCTTCGCCGGTGGATTTGCCGCCTGCGGAGGGGGCGTTGGCGAGGATGCGGTCGGCGAGGCGTGAGAAGGGGAGGCTTTGGAGCCAGACGGTGCCGTGGCCGGTGAGGGTGGTGAGGAAGAGGCCTTCGCCGCCGAAAAACATGCTTTTCAGGTTGCCGGCGCGTTGGATGTCATAGCTAACGCCTTTGGTGAAGGCGACGAGGCAGCCGGTATCGACGCGCATGGTCTCGCCTTTGAGTTCTTTTTTGATGATGGTGCCGCCGGCGTGGATGAAGGCGAGGCCGTCGCCTTGGAGTCGCTGAAGGATGAAGCCTTCACCGCCGAAGAGGCCGGCGCCGAAGCGTTTTTGGAAGGCGATGCCGACGGCGGTGCCGAAGGCGGCGCAGAGGAAGGCGTCTTTTTCGCAAAGGATTTCGCCGCCGTAGTCGCTGAGTTTGAGGGGGATGATTTTGCCGGGGTAGGGGGCGGCGAAGGCGACGCGTTTTTTGCCTGAGGGGGCGCGATTGGTGAAGTGGGTCATGAAGAGGGACTCACCGGTGAGCATGCGTTTGCCGACGTTTTTGAGCACGCTCATGATGCCGCCCTCGTTGGGGTTTGAGCCGTCGCCCATTTTGGTTTCGAAGGTGATGCCGTCGTCCATGTAGTTCATGCCGCCGGCTTCGGCGATGACGGTTTCGCCGGGATCGAGTTCGATCTCGACGAGTTGCATTTCGTTGCCGTGGATTTCGTAGTCGACGTCGTGGGCGCGCATGGGCATGGGGGGCGGGCCGCCTGCGGGAAGGGGAGGGGGCGGGGCGCCGGTGGCGTTTTGGAAAAGGGCGGGCAGGATTTGGGAGGCGGGTGCCCATTGGCCCTGGCCTTCGGTCCAGACGAGGGAGGTGGGTTTGACGATGCCGGAGTCAGCGAGGGACTGCATTTGTTCCTCGGTGACTTGGTGGCGTTGATTTTCGGAGTCGACGTAGAACCAGGGTTTCATGGGATGTGAGAGAGGGGGGGACGTTTTTTGGGACAGGATTACGGGATTACAGGATTAGAGAGAGTGAATGAAATCGAAGGGCGGAAGATGTGTTGATTGGGATGTGCACGCACTTACAAAGTGATGTGAAAAGTGCAAGGGGAGCGATGAGACGTTTGCAGACCTGATTACAGTTTTTGGCTTGGCCCTAGTTTGGTGGGGGTGTCGGGTTTGTCCTGGCGGACGACATCGCGGACTTTTGGACTGGTTGAGTCGCTATCCTGAGTCGTCGTGGTCACGCCTTGAACTGGTTTGGTGCCGGGGGCTTGGGGGAGGGATGGCAGGGACTTGGTGGCATTGGGTCCGATGTATGCGGAGAGGTCGTCCTTGACGCTGGGTTTTGGGGAGGGGGTGTTGATTTGTTGGGCGACGGTTTGCTGGGGGGTGCCGGTGACTTGGTTGCTGGGGGCGTTTGTTTGGGGGTTGGCGGTTTTTTGGTGGAAGTCGATCCAGTCTTTCGCGTCCCCAATCTTGCCGTAGTCGCCTGGCTTCAGATCGGAGAGTTTTTTGGCGCCAAGGATTTGCAAAGTGTTAGACATTTCGTCTTTCATTCGCTGAATCGCACTTCCCCAGCCGAACGTGTCCTTTACCCTCTCCCAAATGGTGGGCTTGTTGCGGCGGTGATCAATCATCTGGTTGAGTTGAAAGGCCCGATCCTGCAAGTTTTGAAGAGCCTTGACTTCGCTTCCGAGATTTTGCTCGCGATGCTTGAGCACGTTGTTCATGCCGTTTCGAAGTTTGGCGACATCGAACTTGTCGATCTCCTGCTCCAGGCTATTGAGTTTGGATTGGTCGTAGAAATGTTCGACTTTTGTGCCGTCTTTGAGCGTTTGATGGGTGCTCAGAGCGGCTTCTTTGAGGGACGGCTTGTGGGTCTGGAGGTAGGCGAGTCCTTCGATGGCGCCGTTGAGCAAATGAGTGGCGAAGTCGCGCTTCTCGAGGACTGAGATGTCCTGAACGACTGAGGGGTCCTCATTGAATGTGAAGAGGCATTCGCCATGGTGCGAGCCTCTTTGGGTCATGCTTTGCATAACACTGTGAAAGGGGTGGTCACGGGACAGGTGAATCATCTGATCGAGCGCCTTTTGGAAGTCATCAGGGCTACGAGTGGCTTGCTCCAGGAAGGCGCGCATTTTCGCAAGGACGGCTGGATTGTCGTTGTTACCGCCAACCACTGGATGCCCGTTTGTTCTGCCGGGGCTGCCGGCATCGTAGTCGATTAAGGAGAAGGTACCGGTGGTTTTGTCGTAGAGGACGTTGGAGGGGTTTGCTGGGGTGCCGAGGTGATCCTTCATGCCGAGTGCGATACACAAGGCCATGGACTTGCCGATTGCTTCCGGGAAGGTGCGGCTTCGGATGAGGGCTTCCTTTTCCTCAGTGGGGAGGGTATGGAGCGCCTGGCCCTGACCGTACTCCATGACGAAGACGGAGCAGTCGTCTTTGGTCATCATGGAGGTGAGATTTTGCTTGTGGATGTCGATGCGCCCGGGGCCGTTGAGGGTAGGCGTTTTTTGCTCATCCAAGCGGCGATCCAGTTCGGTTTGGAGAGCGGGATTTTTGGTGAAATCGTCCTGCCGGTAAAGGCGGACGCGAGGTGCAAGGAAGGGGCTTTGAGCGTTTGGGTCCTTAGAGGCGACGCGGGAGAAGAATTCCTCCATGAACTTGGCGCTGCGTTCGGCGTTGTCGATGTTTTGATTGGACTCGATCTTGATCGCCGCACCGCCACCGGTGGAGGAAGGGGAGGTGACGAGGCTGGCGCCGCCGCCGCCGCCCACCGAAAACTGCCACTTGGCCTGTGGGTCGTTGAGAAGCTGGTCGAGTGAGGTTTGCGGTTGGGTCAGGGGAGACAGCGGCTTGGTGCTGGCGAGGTTTTGATCGATTTGCAGGGACTGTTGCTGGGCTTTTTTGACGTGATCTGGGGGCATGACGGGAAGGATTGGATGTTGAAACTCGGAAGGTACTTCGGCAGAAAGGCGGTTGGGTTACGGATTTTTTGGATCGTGGGTTGTATTGGCTAGGTGTTGCGATTGCGGAGGTAGGGCATTGGATTTGTTGGCAGCCGTTGTGGGGCAGGACCTTGATGGGCTTGAGCGACCAAGCCGCTGCGCCTTTCATTTTAACGAAGGTTGAGTGTTGGAATTCAGTGGGGTTGGGCTCTCGCCTCGGAGAGTCGAGGGACTTTGGAGATGGTGCGGAAGGTGAGGTTGATGCGGGGGGAGGTGGATTTTTTGGTTTTGGGGAGGGCGTGGAGCCAGTGGGATTGGGTTTCATTGAGCATGAGGAGGAGGTGGCCGTGTTCGAGGAGGATGGAGGCGCGGAGGGAGGGGTCTTTTTTGTGCTTGAAGTCGAAGCGGCGGGGGGCGCCGAGGCTGAGGGAGGCGATGGGGGCGTGGCGGAGGAGCATGGGTTCGTCGTCGCTGTGCCAGGCCATGCCTTCGGCGCCGGAGTGGTAGAGGTTGGCGAGACAGGAGTTGTAGGTGGTGCCGGTGGTGGCTTCGATGCGGGCTTTGAGGGCGGCGAGGGTGGGGGTCCAGGGTTGGGCGGTGCGGGGGATGCCGGAGTAGGTATAGGAGAAGGGGTGGTCGCCGTGCCAAGAGACTTTGCGGGCGGTGACGATGCGTTTGCCAAAGAGGCGGACTTCGTCGTGCTGCCAGGGGAGTTCGGTGAGGAGGGCGGTGAAGGCGGCGGTGGCGTCGGGGTCGGGGAGGAGGGGGCCGAGGGCATGGACGATGCCGTCCTGGGGGAGGAGGTTCGGGGGCATGGGTGTCAGAAGAGCGGAAACGACTGGGGCAGAGGGAATTACGCAGGGAAAGTGGTGTCGGAACGGAAGTGGAGTTGGAAACGCACCAGGTCTTGTATTTATGGCGGGCGCAAAAAGTATAAGTTAGATTGACAATTTGGATATGTTAATTATTCTGGCTTACGGAAAGATTCTCAATGCGCATGAAAAAATCTGATTTTTTGTACCTTAAATGGCTTGGACTAATAGGAGTTTCGTTGGTGTTTGCTCTATGGTATTTTTGCGGCAATAGCGTTAGGGAAAAAGGGGCAGGCATCGGGGAGAACGCGGTTTTGGGTGCTGTGGACGGTGGGCAACGGGATGATGCGCCGATGATTGGACGTTTGGAGGAGATGGATAGGGGCGAATTGAGAGTGGAAGCGTTGTTGGAGGCGAGGGTGGACGGGGAGCCTTGGAGGGGGATTGCGGATTGGGAGCGACTGGCTCCTAGGGAGCGGGTGGCTAGGCTTTTGGATGGGCCGATTTCGGTGATGGATGGTTCGGCGTTGATTCGGGTAGAAGCGGCGAAGGATGAGTTGCATGTGGCACACCCTGGGGGGACTCGGGCGTCGACCCAGCGGTTTGAGGCGGCGAAGACCGGGGCGGAGTTGGTGGTGAAGGCGGAGGCGCTGCAGAAGGCGACGGGGCGTGAGGCGATGTTTGTGTTTTATCCGGCTGGGGTGACAAGGACGGCGGTGAATCGGCGGGTGTTGACGGGTCGGGTGATGATTGAAACTGCGCCGGAGCATGCGGCGGCGGTGGTGGGTTCGATCCAGGGGAGCGGGGTGGCGAAGGCTGAGATGGTGGAGGGGGCGGCGGGTTTTGTGATTGCGAGTCGGCCTGGAGTGCTGGGTGGGGCGTTGACGGCAGTGGCTGAGATCAGTGAGCGGGTGGGGAATCTGGGACGGGTGGAGGTGTTGTTTGGGTCTGAGTTGCACAAGGCGTCGGCGCCGACGGATCCGCTGTTTTCGCAGCAGTGGTATTTGCGGAATCAGGGGACGATCTTGCCCTCGGTGGCGGGGATTGATCTGAATGTTTTGAATGTTTGGGATACGAGGAAGGGGACTGGGGTGACGGTGGCGATCGTGGATGATGGGATTGAGATCACGCATCCGGATTTGTCTCCGGGGTATGTTTCGGCGTTGAGTCGGGACTATGTGGGGGGAGATTTTGATCCGAGTCCGTACAATGCGGATGGGGATCCGTTTGTGACGCCGCGGGATGACAATCATGGCACGGCGGTGGCGGGGTTGACGGTGGCGCGGGAGAACAACAGCTATGGGATCAGCGGGGTGGCGCCGAGGGCATCGTGGGCGGGGATTCGGTTGCTGAATACGCCCTTGGATGCGGGGCATGTGGCGAGTGCGATGAACTGGAACAACAGTTCGTTTGCGATCAAGGTGAACAGTTGGGGTCCGCCATCGAATCTGCCGAACGCACTGGCGGAACCTGGGACGTCTCCGCGGTTGTCGATCAAGACGGGAACGGAGACGGGGCGCGCGGGCAGAGGAGTGATTTATGTTTTTCCGGCGGGCAACGGGCGTGCCAACGGGATGCAGGGGAACAAGAACGGGTATGCGAACCAGATTTATGTGACGGCGGTGAGTGCGGTGAATGCGAGCGGGGTGCTGGCGCCTTACAGTCAGTTTGGGTCGCACGTGGTGGCGACGGCTCCTTCAGCGGGAGCGACTGGGGCGCCGAAGGTGTTGGCGTCGGACCGGGTGGGTGCAGTGGGATTCAATGCGGGCGGGTCGCCGGGGGATTTGGCGGATGCGGATCATACGGTGATGGGGTTGGAAGGGACGTCGGCGGCGGCGCCGATGGTGTCCGGGGTGATTGCATTGATGCTGGAGGCGAATCCGAATTTGAACTGGCGGGATGTGAAGGAGATTTTGCTGCGCACTGGGAGGCAGTTGAGTCCGGGGGACAGTGGGTGGACGAGTCGCGCGGGTGGGAGACCGTCGATTGCGGCGATCAAACATCATCAGCACTTTGGGGGTGGATTGGTGGATGCGGAGGCGGCGGTGGCGATGGCGCAGACGTGGACGAGTTTGGGGGCGTTAACGAGTCGGTCACAGACGTGGACGGGGAATCAGGCGGTGGCGGACAACTCAGCGACGGGTGTGACGCTGCCTTTGACGTTCAATGCGAGTCCGGTGATGCGGGTGGAGCATGTGGAAGTGGTGGTGAGTTTGACGCATGATCGGCGGGGTGATTTGGAGGTGCAGTTGGTATCGCCGACAGGAGTGGTGAGTGCTTTGGCAACGCCGGAGCCTTTGGATGACGGGTCACTGATGTGGCCGAGCGGGGCGACCGTGGCATTGGGGAGTCGGGGTTATTCGGCGTGGACGTTTTCGAGTGTGAGACATTGGGGTGAGGGGTCGACGGGAACGTGGAATGTGGTGGTGAGGGACTTGGCGACGGGGACGACCGGGGCGGTGCAGTCGGTAGAAGTGAGGTTGCATGGGACGGAAGTGACGGCGGTGACGGCGAGCACGCCACCGGTGAACATGATTGTGCGGGAGGGGCAGCCGTTTTCGTTCAGTGTGACGGCGAGCGGGACGCCGGAGTACACGTATCAGTGGCGGAAGGATGGGGAGAACATTTCCGGGGCGACGAGCAGCACGTACAGTGATCCGTCGGCGGTGTTGGCGGAAGCGGGGACGTATTCGGTGGTGATCAGCAATGGTTACAGCAGTGTGACAGCGCAGGCGAGTTTGGGCGTGTATCAGACGCCGGATCCGCTGGCGGTGGGGCCGTTGGGAGGGCCGGTGACGATTCCGGTGACGACGGCGGGACCGGGGTTGACGTATCAGTGGAAGCGCAATGGGTCGGATCTGGTGGCGGGGGCGAAGTATGCAGGGGTAGCGAGTCCGTCTTTGACGGTGAACAACTTGGTGGCGGGGGATGACAGCAGTGTGGGGGGCAACTATGAACTTTGCTTGATTTTGCCAGGCACGCCGCCGGTTTTGGCGGGGCCAGTGGCTTTGACGGTGGCGCAACCGCCAGCGTTTGTGGGGGCGCCTCCCGGGGGGCAGATTGTGCTGGCGGGGACGACGGCGTCTTTTGCGGTGAATGCGACGGGGTATCAGCCGATCAGTTATCAGTGGGCGCGCAACAGCACGATTATTGGGTCGGCGGCGGGACCGACCTATTCGCGACCGAATGTGGTGGTGGCAGATGCGGGAACGTACACGGCGCTGCTGACGAACCTGGCGGGGAATGTGACGGCGACGATGCCGTTGGCGGTCGTGCAGCCGGCGTCGCCGACTGCGGCGACGTTTGTGGGTGGGACGCTGAATCTGACGACAACGGCGGCAGGGGCGGGGTTGAGCTATCAGTGGCGGCGCAATGGGTCGCCTTTGAGCAATGGGGGGCGAGTGAGTGGAGCGGGAACGTCGAGTCTCACGATCACGAATGTTCAGACATCGGATGACAGTGGAGTGGCGGGCAATTATGATTGTTTGGTGACGATGGCAGGAGTGGGGTCATTGAGTGCGGGAGCGATTGCCGTGACGGTCGCGACGGCGCCGTTGATTGATCCGGCGTCGATGGCGAATCGGGTGATTTATGCGGGTGACAACACAACGTTTGCGCCGGCGGTGACGAGCGCGTTGGCGGTGACGTTTGGCTGGCAATTCAATGCGAGTCCGATTGCGGGGGTAGCGACAGCGACGTTTACAAGGTCGAGCGCGACGTTGGCGCATGCGGGGACGTACACGGTGACGGCGACGAATTCGGCGGGGGCCACGCCAGCGAGCGCGGTGTTGGGGGTGGTGCAACGTGCGCCGGTGACGGTGGAGGTGAATCAGGGAGCGGCGCTGACGTTGACGGCGAATGGGGCTGGACCGGGGTTGAGTTATCAGTGGAGGTTGAACGGGGCACCGCTGGTGGATGGGGGTCGCGTTTCAGGAGCCGGGACGAGCCAGCTGGTGATCAGCGGGATTGTGATGGGTGATCGGACGGAGGTGGCGGGTCCGTATGAGTGCATCGTGACGGTTGGCGGCGTGTCGCTGACGGCGGGGCAGAGTACGGTGATTGTGCGGGAGCGGCCGACGATTGCGGGGGCGCCGGAGAGTTTGGTGAGGTTTGTGGGTGAGGCGTTTCAGTTTCAGGTGGTCGCGGGTGGAGCGATGCCGATCACGTATCAGTGGCTCAAGAATGACGTGTCGGTGCCAGCAGCGGCGAATGCAGTGTACAGCAAAGCGGCGGCGGCCTTGACGGATGGTGGGACGTGGTCGGTGGTATTGACGAATGTGGCGGGAAGCAACACGGCCTCGGCGGGGCTGGCGGTGATTCAGCCTCTGCCACCGACGGTGACGGTGAATCAAAACAGTACGTTTACGCTGCCATTGACAGCGGTGGCACCGGTGGGGACGACGTATCAGTGGAGGCGCAATGGGAATCCGCTGGCGGATGGCGGGCGGGTGAGCGGGGCGACGAGTCCGACACTGGTGATCACGAATTTTGGGCCATCGGATGACAGTTCCACGGCGGGGCCCTACGAGTGTATCGTGACGGTGCCTGGAGCGGCGGGGCGGAGTGCGGGGCAGACGAATGCGCGATTGCTGAGTCCGCCTGCCTTGACGGCACCGATGGGGAATCTGATCGTGAGGACGGGACAGAGTTTCAGTTTTGTGCCGGTGTTGGTGGATGCGACGGGGGTGACGTATGTTTGGCAGAAGACGGGAGTGAACATCGCGAATGCGACGGCGGCGACTTACGGCAAGTCGGGAGCGGTTTTGGCGGATGCGGCAACGTATACGGTGGTGATGACGAATGGGGCGGGGAGCACGCCAGCGAGCGCGCATTTGGCGGTGGTGCAACCGCCGCCGGTGACGGCGACCGGGGTCGTGGGGGGAACGTTCACGCTGACGGTGAATGCGGCGGGACCGGAGTTATCGTATCAGTGGAAGAGGAATGGGCAGCCGATATTGAATGGGGGACGGATCAGTGGAGCGACGAGTGCGACCTTGTCGATCACGGGATTGACGGTGTTGGATGACAGTGATTCGGGGGGATTGTACGAGTGTGATGTGACGGTGGCGGGGAGCCCGACGATCAGTGCGGGGACAACGGACTTGAGTGTGAGTCAGCCACCGAGGGTGGAGCTGGACCCTGAGACGCCACTGGATGTGCTGGTGGTGAGCGGACCTGCTGAGATTCGGATGCACAGGGATAATGGAGCGACGTCGTATCGGATCACGGGATTGCCGTCGGGA
>JAIYDW010000043.1 GCA_027487315.1 Verrucomicrobiaceae bacterium
GTCTCCCACCCCGGTCACGCCGTCTCCCACCCCGGTCACGCCGTCTCCCACCCCGGTCACGCCGTCTCCCACCCCGGATTCGGCAAATCCGCCCTCGGATTTACCGAATCCGAGGGCACTCACTGCCCACTATGGGCAGTTTCAAGCTTGCCCTCATCCCTCCCAATCGCTAAACCTCCCTTCTCAACGGGCAGCACCTCGTCCTCGTCACCATGCCCACTCAAGACGCCTCCAACCGCCTCCCCGCAGAAAAAGAGCGGTATCAGACGCATCAAAACGAGATCTCCCTGCACATGTCGCACTTCTTCCTCGACTACCTGCGCGAGATCTACAAGGCCTTCGACGGCGATTTGGCCCTCGTGATCGTGCTCGGAGAAATCGCCCATCACAACCTCTCCACGCACTTCTCCAAACCCGAGGTGATGCATCCTGATCTCGCCAAAAAACTCGAAGCCGCAGACGTCAACAACCACAAACTCCCCTCCTGCAACGCCTACTCCCTCGCTCAAGCCACCGGCATGCCGCGCGAGACCATCCGCAGAAAAATCCTCCGCTTGAAGGAACTCGGCTGGGTCGAACAAGTCGCCCGCGCCGAAATCCGCATCACCCCCAAAGTGGGCGAACACTTTCAGCCCGACTTCAATTTCAAACTCATGACCAATCTCCTCCAAACCGCCGATCGCATCCGCACTTCACTCGACTCCTGAACCCTCGACAGCCCACCTCCCATGAAAAACCTCCTGGCCATCTTCTGCCTCTCCCTCCTCGGATCGCTGCTTCACGCCGAGACCAAGCGCCCGAACATTCTCGTCATCATGCCGGATGATGTCGGGGTCTCCAACGTCGCCCTCTACAGCCATGGCGTCATGGGCATCCCCACCCCGAACATCGACCGCATCGGGCGCGAAGGCATCCTCTTCACCGACCACTATTCCCACCCCACCTGCACCCCGGGCCGCGCCGCTTTCATCACCGGGCAACTCCCGATCCGCACCGGCCTGACCACCGTCGGCCTGGCCGGCTCCCCCATCGGCTTGGACAAACGCGACCCCACCCTCGCCGAGGTCCTGAAACCCCTCGGCTACCGCTGCGGTCAGTTCGGCAAAAACCACCTCGGTGACCGCAACGAGCACCTCCCCACCGTTCACGGTTTCGACGAGTTCTACGGCAACCTCTACCACCTCAACACCGAAGAAGAACCCGAACTCGGCGACTGGCCAAAGGACGCGGGCTTCAACAAACGTTACCTCCCTCGCGGCGTCCTCGACTGCGCCGCCAGCGATAAGGACGACCCCACCGTGGACGAGCGCTTCGGCAAAGTCGGAAGGCAAACCATCAAAGACACCGGCCCTCTGAACTCCAAACGCATGGAAACCGTGGACGACGAGTTCGTCAGCCGCTCCCTCGCTTTCATGGACAAATCGGTCAAGGAAGGCAAACCCTTCTTCGTCTGGCACAACCCCACGCGCATGCACATCTACACCCACTTGCGCGACGCCCACAAAAAACTCGCCGCTCCCCACTCCTCCGAAATGGACATCTATGGCAGCGGCATGATGGAGCTCGACATGCAGGTCGGCCAACTGCTCAAGAAGGTCGATGACCTCGGCGTCGCCGACAACACCATCGTCATCTTCACCACCGACAACGGCGCCATGGTCGCCTGGTTCCCTGACGGCGGCAATACCCCCTTCCGCAGTGAGAAAGCCACCACCTGGGAGGGCGGCGTCCGAGTGCCCATGCTCATCCGCTGGCCCGCCCGCATCAAGCCCGCCAAAATCTCCAACGACATACAAACCAACGAAGACATCTTCGCCACCCTCGCCGCCGCCGCAGGCGTCGAGGATGTCGCCGCGCAATTGAAGACCTCTCACCAAGTCATGATCGACGGCGTGAACAACCTCGATCACTGGACCAGCGGCGCACCTTCCAAAAGGAACATCGTCCTCTACTACAACGAGGCCGATCTCAGCGCCATCCGAATCGGCAATTGGAAATCCCACTTCCAGCAGCGCGAGGGTTTCTTCGACTACAACAAACCCAGCGCCCTGCTCTTCAACCTTCGCATGGATCCCTTTGAAAAACACGACTCCCACCACTCCCAATTCACCGCCATGAAACTCGGCATCGCCTGGGGCGGACAAGTGCAGGACGCGCTGGCAGCCCATTTCCGCACCCTCGCCGAATTCCCGCCACGTCAAAAAGGCGGCAGCCTCAAGCCCGGCGGAAATTGATTCACCAGCCGCCCCAATGAAACTCCTGGCCGCTTCCTTGCTCCTGCTGGGCACCGTTCATGCCGAGCCACCTCTGATCGAGACTTTCCGGCTGGATCTCTCGCCTGCGGAGATCGAGCAAGGCCGCACGCTCCAAACCCGCGCCATCGCCTCGCACGCCTACCTTTATCAACTCCCCGCCTTCCTTCATCTTCGCCAGATCGGCGAGTACCTCCAGGGCCGCGATCACCTGGCCCCCGGCCAGACTCCCCTCGGTGGCTGGATGCTCGTGCGCGATCTTTCCACGCCAAAAACAACCAACACCATGCCCAACGTGGACACCCTCTACGGGGCCGCCTACGTCTGGCTGGAAAAGCAGGGACCCGTCGTGCTCACCGTACCGGAAATCAAAGGCCGCTACTATTCGGTCGCCCTGCATGACGCGTGGTTCAACAGCATCGACGTCGTCGGCACGCGCACAAACGGCGGAGAAGCGGGCAGCTATCTCATCGTCCCGCCCGGCTGGAAGGGAAGCAAGCCGGAGGGCATCACCCGCGTCATCACCGCCTCCACTTCGGTCATCAATCTTTACCAGCGCATCTACCTGAACTCGCACGACGACATCGCAAACATCCGCGCTTTGCAGGATCAAATCACGCTCGCACCGCTCAACACCTGGAAGCAACCCGACGCCAAATTACCACCCGTGAATGACAGAGTCTTCCGACTCCCCGGCCTGCGCGACACGCGCGATCCGCTTCGCTTCTTCGAAGTCACCAACACCTACACAGGCATCACGCCGCCACCGCCGGGCGATGAAGCTTTGCTCGCACTATTTGCCACGGCTGGCCTTGGCCCCCATCAGAAGTTGCCCGCAGAAACTGCAACATGCAAAGCCATCGCCGAAGGTGCCGCAGACGCCCAGCACATCATCAACGCCGAAATCTGCTCCGGCCCTTTCCTCAACGGCTGGCGCGTGCCCAAGCCCAACAACGCCAAGCCCGGCCCCCATTCGCTCGACCGCGCCGTGGCGCAACTCGTGCACATCGGCGTGCTGCCTTCGGAGGAGGCTCTCTACTACATCAGCTACCGCGATGGCAACGACGCCCCGCTGGACGGTCGGAAGACCAACCGTCTCACCTTTGCCAAAGGCCAACTCCCTCCCATCGACGACCGCGCGTTCTGGTCACTCACCATGTATGACGACAAATCGCTGCTCGTAGAGAATCCCATCCACCGCTACGCCATCCGGCCTGACACGGAAGGCCTCACCTTTGGCGACGACGGTTCCCTCACGCTCTACCTTCAGCACGAAAAGCCCGCCGACGCGCCACCCGGTAACTGGCTCCCCGCGCCCGACGGCTCCTTCATCGTCGCCCTTCGTTGCTACCTGCCGAAAGCCGCCGCCGTGAATGGCACCTGGTTCCCACCCGCCATTCTTCCTCAGCCATGAATCCCTTCCGCACCATCCTCGCCGCACTCATTGCAGTGCCTCTTTTCCTCCAGGCCGAGACCCCTGCCGAAGACGCCGCTGTGCGAGGTGTAAACCCAGCGGACAACCTGACCAAGTTCGAGATCTTGCCCAAGTTCACCATGCTGGACGCTAGCAATGACATCTCAGTCTCCACGATGACCTTCAAATACGACCGCGCCTTTCAGGGCATCTACGGTCTGAACTTCGAACTGCCCACCGCCTACTTCGATTCGCCTTTTGCCGAGGAGTTGGGCATCGGCGATCTCAATGTCCGCGCCCGCTACCAGCACCAAGCCGGACGCTGGACCTTCATCGCGGGAGCCGAAGCCGTGTTCCCCATCGCCTCCGATGACACCCTGGGCACCGGCAAGTATCAGCTCAATCCAACGGTCGTCGCCGTCTATGCCTTCTCGGCCCAAACCTTCGCCGCCCTGGCTGCCAAGCATCTCTTCTCCATCGCCGGCGACTCCGACCGCGCCGACATCGTGCAGGGTCAGTATCGCCTCATCCTCGCCCACACCACGCCCGGCGGATGGTGGTTCCTCGCGGATCCCCAACTCTGGGTGGACTACGATAACGGCAGCCGCATCCACTTCGCACCCGAGGTGGAGATCGGTAAGATGATCAACAAAACCACGGGCATCTGGCTTCGCGCCGGTTCACACCTCGCCGGTGAATGGAAAAGAGACGACTGGAACATCAGCGCCGGCATCCGCTTCATCTCTTTCTAATGGCCCACAAGCTCCCACCAATATGACTCCAAATCGCTCCCTCTATTTCGCCCTCGCCGCCTCTCTGCTCCTGACACCTCTGTTCACGAATGCCGGCGAGATCGGTCATCAAGGCGGTGGAGCCTTCAATCCCGGAGATTACTTCGCCCCGCCCAAAGCATTCATCTTTTCCCTCTACGGAAATGCCTACAACACCACCGCCCTGCGCGATGGCGCAGGCAACGAGATCACCGGCTTCAATCTACTCAACCAGCGGATCGACCTCGATATCGATGTCCAATCCTTTCAGATCATCCCTATGATCATCTGGAGCCCTGGCGTGAAGTTCCTCGGCGCGGACGTGTCCACGCTCCTCATGCCCATCTACGGGCAGACCAGCATTGCCGCCAACCTAAGCGCTTTCGGTCGTCGCATTCAAATTGATGAGGACGTGTGGGGCTTTCAAGACAGTTACGTGCAACCGGCGTGGCTCACCTGGCGCACCGCCCATTGGGACTTCAGCACCTCCTATGGCTTCTGGGCCCCCACCGGTTCTTATGAGCCCGATGCGCTCGACAACACCGGCGCGGGATTCTGGTCCCACCTCTTCCGCGCCTCCACCGCCTGGTCGCCCGATGGAAAACGCGGCACGCTCTTCTCCGCTTCCCTGGCCTACGAATTCAACAGCGACAAAAAAGGCCTCGACCTCACCCCAGGCTCCCACCTCACCTTGGATCTCGGTGCCAAAAAAACCTTCTCGGAGCGATTCGAGATGGGCGTCTATGGCTTCGCCCAATGGCAGGTCACAGACGACCAAGGCCGCGATGCCGTGAATCCCGACACCCACGACCGCCTCTTCGGAGCAGGCGTTTACGCATCCTATTGGTTCGTTCCGCAAAAGTTCGGAATCCTCGCCCGTCAAACCTTCGAGTTCGCCGCCCGCGATCGCTTCGAAGGCCGCAGCACCGCCTTGGGATTTAATGTTGTCTTTTGAGCCAAGACCAAACACAGCCACCCCATCGCCGCCTCGCCCTAGCGCCCCATTCGCACCGTCTGACTCGGCTTCTCTCCAAACAGATGCCGATAACTCGCAGCAAAGCGTCCCAGATGAGACATGCCGTGTTGGAACGCGATGTCGATGATCGGCGCATCACTCACACGGAGTTCGCGGCGAATCGCATTCAACCGCAGCGCCTGAAGGAAATCGCGCGGGCTTTGGTCAAAAGTCGAACGAAAGGCATACTCCAGTTCCCTCCGGCTGACTCTCAGCGCCGCGCAGAGATCCGGAATCTGCAAAGGCTCGCCAAGCTCATCTCGCATCAGCGTCTCCGCGCTTCGAGCCAACCGGGCGCGATTGCGCAACGCCTCCCGCTTTGGAGGCGCCGCCGTCCGTGACTCCCATGCGGTAATCCCCAGCCCAGTCAACAGACGGGTCGCCTCATTCGCCACCGTTGCCGCCAACGCTGGCTCCTGTTGGGCCCGCCTCAGCCGACTCCTCAAGTTCATCACCTGCTGAGTCAAATGAGCAAAGGCCGAGGACGTAAAATGGTGCGCCGCCACGCAGCCAAACGCCCCAGCCTCCGGAGACGCCACCCGCCGGCAGTGCTCCCAAAGCCTGGGAGAAAGGCCCACCGAGAAGCAAAGAAATCCAAGGGTCGTGCATCCATCGATCGGTTCCCCGGGCGGCGTGCACACCATGGTTCCCGAGGGTGCCTCCAGTCCATACCACGTGGAAGGCGTCGGACTGCACATGATGCCAAGTGAAGCCCAGCCCTTTGGCAGACCGCCGAAAATGCGTGCTCGCACATGTGCCTCGTGGAAATCAATCGCCCAGCACGGCGACTGAAACTGCTCAATGAGCGTCGGCCGCAACGGGCGAGAGAGAAAGTCGGCCCTCAACGAGCCCCCTGAAACCGCCACACTGAACTCATCCGGATCATCCAGTCGAAAGGCCGCCTGCCGAAAGGCGGGCGTGAGATGCTGCATCGTGAGGGGCACCCACGGATTGTGCGCAAAATGGATAGAATTTCATCTTCAAAGATGAAAGCCTTCCGCAGCCACCCCCCTCCTCTTCATCCCATGACTCAAATCAACGCCCTCCTGACCGCTCTCTGCCTGGCCGTCGCCCTCACAGCGTCAGCCGCGACACAGCCGAACATCATCCACATCGTCGCCGATGACCTCGGCTGGAAAGATGTCGGCTTCAATGGCTGCACCGACATCAAGACCCCCAACATCGACGCCCTCGCCGCTGGCGGGGCCAAGCTCTCCAACTTCTACGTGCAACCCATGTGCACGCCCACCCGCGCCGCCTTGATGACCGGACGCTATCCCTTCCGCTACGGCCTCCAAACCGCCGTCATCCCCTCCGTGTCCGCCTACGGTCTGGACACCGACGAGTTCCTCATGCCGCAGTGCCTGAAGGACGCAGGCTACAAGACCGCCATCATCGGCAAATGGCACCTCGGACATGCGGACAAAAAATGGTGGCCGAAGCAGCGCGGCTTTGACTACCAATACGGCGCCATGATTGGCGAGCTGGATTACTTCACCCACAGCGAGCACGGCGTGCTGGACTGGTTCCGCGACAACGAACCCCTGAACGAGGAAGGCTACACCACCACACTCATCGGACAGGACGCCGTCAAATACCTCAGCGCTCAGCAGCCCGACAAACCCTTCTATCTCTACCTCACCTTCAACGCCCCCCACACTCCCTACCAGGCCCCGCAGGAATACATCGACCGCTACCCCTCCATCGCCGACCCCACCCGCCGCACCTACGCCGGCATGGTCACCTGCTTGGATGACGAGATCGGCAAAGTCGTCGCCGCCCTGGAGAAACACCAGCTTCGCGACAACACCCTCATCCTTTTCCATAGCGACAACGGCGGCACCAAGAACGCCATGTTCGCCGGAGTCATGGCCGACATGTCAAAGGTGAAGATCCCCTGCGACAACGGCCCCTATCGCGACGGAAAAGGCTCGCTGTTCGACGGAGCCACCCGCGTCTGCGCCCTCGCCAACTGGCCCGGCAAAATCAAGGCCGGCACCGTGGACGGCCTCATCCACGCCGTGGACCTCTATCCCACCCTGGCGGGCCTCGCAGGTGCCAGCACGCAGAAATGCAAACCCCTGGATGGCGTCAACGTCTGGGACACCCTCTCCACCGGCGCCCCCTCTCCGCGCAACGAGATCGTTTACAACATCGAGCCCTTCCGCGGTGCCGTGCGGCAGGGAAATTGGAAGCTCATCTGGCGCACCCTTCTGCCCTCCAGTGTAGACCTCTACAACCTCGCCGAAGACCCCTCCGAGACCACCAACCTGGCCGAGCGTCATCCCGACAAAGTCACCGCCATGCAGCAGCGCTTGGACACCCTGGCCAAAGAAGCCGTCAAACCGCTCTTCCTCACCGACCAATTCAAGGTGGTCATGAAAAACATGGCCGGAGAACCTGTCATGCCCACCGCAGAAGGCTTTGGCGATCCCGACAAAGCCCATTGAGAAACCCGCTCCCTTCACCCCCTGAATCCACCTTTCAACGCCATGAAAACAAACCCCCTCCTCGCCCTGCTCCTCACCGTCACCGTCACCGTCACGCTCAGCGCCCACGCCGGCACCGAACCCGCCCCCGGCCCCGCAGTCATCACCCCGACACCTGCCGCAGAGGGCTGGTGGCTCCGCGCCGCACCCTACGGCTGGGTCACCGCCATTGAAGGCGACATGCGCATCGGCCCCTTGAGCACCCCGGTCGATGTCAGCATGAAAGACGCTCTGGAAGACCTCGACATGGCCGCCATGGGCATTCTCGAGGCAGGCTTCGGCCGCTGGTCTCTCGGCGCCGACATCACTTACGTCAAAGTGTCCGACGACATCGGCGGCGGCGGAAGGCTCTTCCGCAGCTTCCGAATGGAGCAAAAGCAGTGGGTCATCAATCCCACCGTGGCCTACCGGGCCATCGAAACCGACGGCTACTACATGGAGGTCTTCGGCGGCGTGCGCATTAACATCCTCGAGGCAGATCTGACCGGTCGCTTCGTTGGCGGTGGGCAGGAAACACGCGGCACCAGTGTGGACTGGGTGGACCCCGTGATCGGCGTGCGCGGTCAGGCAGAAATCACTGACCGCTGGTTCTTTCGCTACAATGGCGACATCGGCGGCTTCGGCGCCGGCTCCGACCTCACCTGGCAGGCCTTCGCCGGTCTCGGCTTCCGCTTGAACGACCACCTTAGCCTCGGCCTCGGCTATCGCGCCCTCGCCGTGGACTACAACAAAGGCGCCTTCGCCCTCGACACCCTCACCCACGGCCCCTTGATGGGACTCGAAGTGCGTTGGTGAGTTGCTTTTGGTTCTTGGTTCTGTCGACTTCTGGCAGAAGCGAAGCCAAAGCGGGGAGCTAACAAAGTTGTAGCCGGGGACATCGGCCCCAGAGTCACAGGAACGCCAAAGAGTCGCGCCTTGAGCATCGGCGCGCGGAATGCCGATTCCGCAGCAACGTCGCCCCCCAACCCCCGCCGAGCTTCCCACCCAACCGCAAAACCTACCGCCCGCAGGGCTTCCGAACGGTCGGCCAAAGTGGGTCACGCAGCGGCGCGGAAAGAAAGGGTTTGAAGAGGGAAAGCCGCGAGCGACTCGCACGAGGCAATGAGCAGTGGGCCTTTCGCTTCGGAACTGCGGAGGTAAGGGCAAAATTTCGAAAACAGGGAAGACAACCCACCTTCCTTTGTGGAGTTGCCAATCGCCCGCAAATTCGATATTCTTCGCCGCATCCCCGATTCACCCTTCCACACTCCATGAAATCACACGCCCTCCACCTCTCCGCGCTCGCCGCGGCTCTGCTGTCCTCCTGCGCCAGCCCTGAAACCGACCGCGACTTGTTCCTGCAAGCCGATGCTAACAAAGACGGCAAACTGTCCCTGACCGAAGTCAACAAAGTCGGCCTCCCCCGGCTCTTCAATCGCTTCGACCTCAATGGCGATGGCCACGTGACGCTCGAAGAAGCCCGTGAGGTCGAACCCGGATTCGACTCCAAAGTCTTCGCCGAGCGCGATCTCAACAGCGACGGAAAAGTCACCTACGCCGAGTCTGAAAAAGTCGCCCTCTCCAAAGGCGGCCTGAAGAAGCAGTTCGCCGAAGTGGACACCAACGGTGACGGCTTCATCGATCAGGCCGAAGCCGAAGCCCATACTGCCAAACTGGACAAACAATCCACCGCCGCCCAATGAACCTTCACCCCCACCGCTCACCTGCCATGAAGACTCTCATCCGCATCCTCCTTGTCACCCTGACTGCGCTCGAATTGGTCAGTTGCGTCGCCCCTCATCCCAGCCCCGTCGTCCGTGGTCGCCGCCGAGGCGGCGTCACAGGTGCAGCCATCGGCGGAGCCGTCGGTGGCTGGGAGGGCGCCGCCGCCGGTGCCCTCATCGGAGGCACCGCAGGCGGCATGGCCGGTCGCGCCCGTCGCAGCTACTACACCGGCACCCCCTACTACGCTCCCGCCCGCGCCCCACGCGGCTGGGGCTACTATTAAAACCAGCGCCTCCCTTCCCACATGCAGCCCGACCCCCACAAAGGTCGGGCTGCTTGCAAATCAATCCCCTGTGCCCTTCAGGCCAAGAGCCTCCTCTTCACGCATGAAAACCACGCTCCTCACCACCGCGCTCGGCGCCCTCACACTGGTCTCTGGACCGGCTCTCTCCCAATCCGCCGACACCATCTACCACGGCGGCTCCATCCTCACCATGGCAGGCAAGGATGCGACGTATGTCGAAGCCCTGGCCGTGAAGGACGGCAAGATCGCCCTAGCCGGCACAAAAGACGCGGCTCTCAAAACGAAAGGTGACACCACCAAGATGGTGGACCTCGGCGGCAAACATCTGATGCCCTCTTTCATCGATGCGCACGGACATTTCATCAACGCCCTCAGCCTCGCCAACCAAGCCAACTGTTACGCCGCACCCTTCGGCGCGGGCAGCACGAAGGAAGGCATCATCGAGGCGCTCAAAAAAACGAAGGCGGAGAAGAAGATCGCCGATGACGAGGTCCTCATGGGCTACGGCTACGACGACAGCATCTACCCCGATGGCAGCAAACTCACCGCCGCTGATCTCGACACAGCCTTCCCCAGGCAAGCCGTGATGGTCATGCACGTCTCGCTGCACGGCGCAGTGCTGAACTCAGCCGCCATGAAGAAATACAACATCAATGCCGCCACGGAGACACCGCCCGGTGGCATCATCGTGCGCAAACCGGGCAGCAACGAGCCCGAGGGCCTTGTCATGGAAACCGCTTACCTCCCCATCTTCGCACAATTGCCCAAACCCACCCCGGAGCAGGAACTGGAAGCCCTGGTCGGTGGACAGAAAATCTTTGCCGCCGCTGGCGTCACCACCGCTCACGAGGGTGCGACCCATCTCGATCAGCTCCAGGTACTCCAGCGTGGCGCGAAAGCGGGCAAGCTCTACATCGATGTCATCGCCTTCCCCTTCATCACCGACATCAAGCCCACCTTGCGCGCCAATCCGCCGGAGACCTTTGGCAAATACATCGACCGCCTCAAGCTCGGCGGCATCAAGGTCACCATCGACGGCTCGCCGCAGGGCCGCACAGCACACTTCACCACCCCCTATCTCACCGGAGGGCCCGGCGGCGAAAAAGACTGGAAGGGCGAACCCACCTTCCCTGAGCCTGAGATTCGAAAAATGGTGAAATTCGTTTATGACCTCAAAGTGCCGCTCATCATCCACTGCAACGGCGACGCGGCGATTGATAACTTCCTCAACGCTCACGAGGCCGCGCTCGGAGACGCGAAAGCGGGCGATCACCGCAGCGGCATCATCCACTGCCAGTTTGTGCGCAAGGACCAGCTCGACAAAATCGCCGCTTGGAAAATCATCCCATCCTTCTACACCGAGCACACCTATTTCTACGGCACCACGCACACCAAGCAGCGTGGCAAGGAGCAGACAGACTTCCTCAGCCCGCTGAAGTCCGCTCTGGATCGCGGCATCATCTTCGGCAATCACACCGACTTCAATGTCGCGCCGATTG
Organism: Verrucomicrobiaceae bacterium; assembly: GCA_027487315.1. Lineage (GTDB taxonomy): Bacteria > Verrucomicrobiota > Verrucomicrobiia > Verrucomicrobiales > Verrucomicrobiaceae > JAGRPD01. The sequence goes on from JAIYDW010000043.1 coordinate 11,448, forward strand.
ACCAGCTCTTCGTCGTTTGGAGTGCCGTCAATCGCATCTCCCGTGAAGGCGAAGTGATCGGCGCAGACGAGCGCGTCTCCGCCTACGAGGCGCTGAAAGCCGTCACCTGCAACGTGGCCTATTGGTATCGCGAGGAAGCCACCAAAGGCACGCTCGAAACCGGCAAACTCGCCGACCTCGTCATCCTCGACAAAGACCCGCTCAAGGTCGAGCCCATGGCCATCAAAGACATCAAGGTGCTGGAGACCATCAAAGAAGGAACGATCATCTACTCCGCCAACTAACCTTTCCACACCCCCGCAACCTCCTCTCATCCCGATGATGACCAAAACCATCGTGGCTCTGCTCGTCTTTGCGGGTTGCATCCCGCTCTTCGCCGGCACCGACGGCAAAAACCCCGGGACATTCACCCCCAATTCAAAGGTCGCTGAACCAGTCGCCGGAAAGCTCACCGGCGACTGGGGCGGCCTCCGCACCCAACTCGCCGAACGCGGCCTCAGCCTCGACCTCGAATACACCCAGTTCTACCAGGGCCTCCTCTCCGGTGACGGCAACGACGACTGGGAATTCGCTGGTCGCGTGGATGCCTTCTTCAATGTGGACACGGAGAAGCTCGGCCTCTGGCAGGGCGGTGGCCTCCGCACCCACACAGAATATCGCTACGGTTCGTTGCCCGGCTTTCGCGGAGGTGCCCTCTGGCCCGTCAACACCGGAGCCACGCTTCCCCTCGGCGGCGGCGATCAAATCGTCGCCTCCTCCATCTTCCTCACCCAATCCATCGGCAAAAACGTCAACCTCATGGTCGGCAAAATCAACGCCGTGGACCTCCTCGCCTCCGACCCCTTTTTCGGCGGCTGGGGCATTCACCGCTTCCAAAACATCGCCTTCGTCGCGCCCCCCAGCGGCGTCGTCCCACCCACCATCATGGGCGCCATCGCCAGCATCAAAACCGCCCCCATCACCTGGACCCTCATGGCCTTCGATCCCAACGATCGCACCAACGACTACTGGCCCGATGACCTCTTCGACGACGGCATCAACCTCTCACTCGGCGCCACCTACGTCGGCAAACTCGCCGGCCGCACCACCATCTACAACCTCACCGGCACCTACAGCACCAAGGACGGCGCCAACCTCGGCGAACTCCTCCTGCCAGCCGACCTCAAGACCGGCACCATTGATGGCGCCTACAACGTCAGCTTCCAGTTCTCCCACTACCTCAAACAGCACAGCGAGCGTCCCGGCGACGGCTGGGGCCTCTTTGTCAAAGGCGCACTCGCCGACGGCAATCCCAACCCCATCCAGCGCAGCATCATCGCCGGCATCGGCGGCAAAGGCCTCCTCCCCTCGCGTCGCGATGACACCTTCGGCATCGGCTACTTCTACTACAACTTCAGCGACGCCCTTCAGGACTCCCTGAACACACGCGTCAATCTCGATGACGAGCAAGGCCTCGAAGTCTTCTACAACCTTTCCCTCACCCCCTGGTTCAGCATCGGCGGCGACCTCCAAGTCATCGATCCCGCCCTCGGCTCCAACCAAGTCGCCGTCATCGCCGGCCTCCGCGCCACCGTTTCCTTCTAGACCGGTTCCCGAAAAGATTGTCATTTTGATCCGGCGAGCGCAGCGGCTTCAGTGGCAAGCGGCTAACGCAGCCAATGAGGCCACTCCGCCGCTGGGCAAGGTGACAAGCATTTCGAGAGTCGGTTAATTCACTTGCCGCCCATTGATCCCCCCTCATTTCTCGGCATGATAGGTCTGCTTCCAAAAAGAAATTCCCGACAAAACTCATCTCCCAATCATGAAACGCTCATCGCCCATCAAACTCATGCTGACAGCTCTCGGGCTCGCAATCATCCCCAGTCAAGCGCAGGAAGTCTTGCCCCGTCCAGAGCAACCTTTCAAAGGTAAGATCGGCCGCATCACCCAGGACTCCGTCAAAGACTTCCCCAAAGCCGTGGAGGCACCAAAGGGTGCACCGAACGTGCTCGTCATCCTCACCGATGACGTTGGCTTCGGCGCTTCCTCCACCTTCGGCGGCCCGATTCCCACCGCGACCATGGATCGCCTCGCCAAGAATGGCCTGCGCTACAATCAATTCCACACCACCGCGCTCTGCTCGCCCACCCGCGCAGCGCTGCTCTCCGGACGCAATCATCACAGTGCCAACACAGGTGTGATCATGGAAGCAGGCACCGGCTTCCCCGGCTACAACAGCCTGATGTCAAAGAGTTGCGGCACCTTTGCCGAAGTGCTGAAGCAGAACGGCTACAACACTTCCTGGTATGGCAAGAACCACAACGTCCCCGATTGGCAGTCCAGTGCCGCCGGTCCCTTCGACCTGTGGCCCACCGGATTGGGCTTCGAATACTTTTACGGCTTCATCGGTGGCGACACCAGCCAATGGAACCCGGCCATCACCGAAGGCACCAAACCCATCGAACCGCCGCATGATGCGAAGGACTACTTCTTCGACAAGGACATGGCCGACCGCACGATCCACTGGATTCGCATGCAGCACGCGACAGCTCCCAACAAACCCTTCCTCGCCTATTACGCCCCCGGCACCGCCCATGCGCCGCACCACGCGCCGAAAGAATGGATCGCGAAATTCAAAGGTCAGTTCGACCAAGGTTGGGACAAGGTACGTGAGGAAACCTTTGCCCGTCAGAAAGCGGCAGGCCTCATCCCTGCGGATGCCAAACTCACCGAACGTTCCGCTGGCATCCCCGCCTGGGACAGCCTCAACGCCGACCAGAAAAAAGTCTATGCCCGCATGATGGAAGTCTATTGCGCCGCGCTCGCCCATTGCGATCACCAGATGGGCCGCGTGCTCGATGCCATCGAGGCCCAGGGCGAACTCGACAACACGCTCGTCATCTACATCCAGGGCGACAATGGCGCGAGCGGCGAAGGCGGCCTCCAGGGACTGCTCAACGAAATGACCTTCTTCAATGCCATCCCCGAGGACTTCAAGGAAGTCATGCGCCGCATGGATGAACTCGGCGGACCCAACACCTTCAACCACTACCCCGTCGGCTGGGCACACGCCATGGACACGCCCTTCCAGTGGGCCAAACAAGTGGCCTCCCACTTCGGTGGCACCCGCAACGGCCTCGTCATTTCCTGGCCCGACCGCATCAAGGACAAGGGCGGCATCCGTTCGCAGTTCCATCACGTCATCGACATCATGCCCACCATTCTCGAAGCCGCCGGCGTGCCCGCGCCGACGAGCATCAACGGCGTCACCCAGAAGCCCGTCGAAGGCGTGAGCATGGTCTATTCCTTCGACGACGCGAAGGCGCCCTCGAAACGTCAGACCCAGTATTTCGAAATGCTCGGCAACCGTGCGATCTATCACGACGGCTGGGTCGCCGCCACCACACCACCGACCCCGCCCTGGTCCAGCTCCGGCGGCAATGTCGCCGTGCTCGATTATCAGTGGGAACTCTATAAGATCACCGAAGACTTCTCCCAGTCGAACAACCTTGCAGCCAAGGAGCCCGCCAAGCTCAAGGAACTCCAGGATCTGTTCTGGGTGGAAGCAGAGAAATACAACGTTCTGCCGATTGACAACAGCAAGGTCGAACGCCTCGACGTCACCAACCGCCCCAGCCTCACCGCAGGGCGCGACACGTTCACCTATTTCCCCGGACTCGTCCGCATTCCTGAAGGTGCCGCACCCGACACCAAGAACAAATCATGGCGCATCGAGGCGGAAGTGGTGATTCCTGAAGATGGAGCCGAGGGCATCATCCTCACCCACGGCGGACGTTTCGCAGGTTACGGTTTCTATCTGCTCGAAGGCAAACCAGTCTTCTGTTACAACCTCGCAGGCGTTGCCCATTACTATGTCAAAAGTGATGAGAAGCTCAGCCCCGGCAAACACACCCTCGTTTACGACTACAAACATGACGGCGGTTTGGGCAAAGGCGGCACCGGCACCATCGAAGTGGACGGCAAGTCCGTCGGCTCCGCACGCATCGATCGCACCCTGCCGTTCCGTCTTTCGCTGGATGAAACCCTCGACTGCGGCGAGGACACCGGCACTCCCGTCTGCGAGGATTACGTCAAGAAGATGCCCTTCAAATTCACCGGTGAACTCAAACAGGCCGTCATCAAGCTCATCGCAGCGCCGAAGTAGCCAAGACCGGTTCTCGAAAAGAGGGTCATTTTGATCCGGCGAGCGCAGCGGCCTCAGTGGCAAGGAAGTCGCGCAGTCCCCTATTAAATCAATAGCGGACAAGCGCCTGACGCGGCCAATGAGGCTGCTCCGCCGCCGGGCAAAGTGACAAGCATTTCGAGAATTGGTCTAACAGCCGATGGTGGAGCAGGTGAAGCAATCGTCCCGCAAAACCATCGGCGAACCAAAAACAAAACAGGAAAATCATCAAAGGATAACACACGTCCCAAAGCGGTGGTTACCGTTGTTCTCACAGTGTTCTAATCGAAAACCTACCGCCCCCGCGGAGGCCCACCCCGCCGGTCTTGCCCCTCAGAACTCCGCCCACCCTGGCCTCCTCGACCACCCCCACCACCCGGACCTCCACGACCGCGTCCACCTCCTCCACCCCCACTCGGCCGCCGTGCCCTCGGATCCACATACCGTGGCTCCCTCTCGACTGGCCCGGGCATCGGCTTCCCATTGTAATCAAATCCCTCCGCCGTCTTCCGCACCAACCCCCGCCCGATAAACCGCTCCAAACTGCGCAGCGCCCCGTGGTCGTCCTCGCTCACAAAACTGATCGCATCGCCAATCGCCTGCGCCCTCCCCGTCCGCCCAATCCGGTGCACATAATCCTCTGCATGCATCGGAAAATCAAAATTCACCACGTGTGAAATCCCATCCACATCGATCCCCCGCGCCGCAATGTCCGTCGCCACCAGCACCCGCACCGCACCCGACTTGAAGTCCGCCAGCGCCCGCAACCGTTGATTCTGCGACCGGTTCGCGTGCAGTGTCGCACACTTCACCCCCGTCGTTTCCAACTTCCGCGCAATCTTGTCCGCCCCGTGCTTCGTCCGCGAAAACACCAGCACCATGTTCAACGTCTCATCCTGCAGCAAGTGACTCAGCAAATTCAACTTCAGATGCTTCGGCACCTCATACACCATCTGCGTCACCGTCTCCGCCGGGTTCGACCTCCGCCCAATCTGCACAATCTTCGGTGACCGCTGAAATGCGTGCGTCAGTTCCTCGATCTCCTTCGACAGCGTCGCCGAAAACAATAGCGTCTGCCGCACCGTCGGCAGCGCCTTGACCACCCGCTTGATCGCCGGCAAAAAACCCATGTCCAGCATCCGGTCCGCCTCATCCAGCACCAAATGCTTCAACTGCCGGAAGTCCCCAAATCCCTGCCCCATCAAATCCAGCAGCCTCCCCGGCGTCGCAATCACAATGTCAGCCCCAGCCCTCAGCGCCTCCTTCTGAGGCTTCTCTCCCACACCCCCAAAAATCCGCGCCACCCGCAGCGGCAAATGCTTCGCATACGCCGCCACATTCTCCTCAATCTGCGCCACCAATTCCCGCGTCGGCGCCAGCACCAGCACCTTCGTCACCCTCCGCTGCCCCTCCCCACTCGGATTCGCCGCCAACTGCGACAAAATCGGCAGCGTAAAAGCCGCCGTCTTCCCCGTCCCCGTCTGCGCAATCCCGATCACATCCTGACCCGCCACAATCGGCGGAATCGCCGCCGCCTGAATCGGCGTTGGCTCCGTATACCCCGCCTCCTGAATCGCTTGAAGGATGGGAAGTTGCAGACCGAGGGTTTGAAAAGGCATCGCCGAGACTAGGCTGCAAGGCCCAACTAGCCAGCAATTTCTTGTCTCCAAACCCCTCCCACCGCGTATCCCATCCTCAATCACGAATTTCCAATTGCCGCTTGGCATTGATCTTGATACCAGCATCATCTACGGCGAATTCAATAGCCGGGACAGCCCGACCTCTCGTCTCTCGCTCTCTCCCAGGACTCATGTCTCAATCCCAATCTCAGTCCCCATCCCCGAGCCAAGGCCCCAGCCCCACCCTCGCGGTCAAAGGACCCTATCTCCCCACCCCGGGCGTCTTCGACGAAATGATGTTCCCGGACGGTACCGTGCGCCCCCACTGGCGCACCTTCGCCAGCTTCCTCGAGCAGTGCTCCTCCTCTGACCTCACCAGCCGCGCCGACACCATCCAGCGCCTCCTCTACGACCACGGCGTCACCTACAACGTCTTCGACGACACCCTCGGCACCAGCCGCCCCTGGATGCTCGACGTCCTCCCCTTCCTCGTCTCCAACGCCGACTTCCAATCCGTCTCCACCGCCCTCTCCCAGCGCATCCGCGTTCTCGAAGCCGTCCTCCAGGACATCTACGGCCCCCAGCGCCTCATCAAGGAAAACCTCCTCCCACCCCAGCTCGTCTACGCCAACCCCGGCTTCCTCCGCCCCGTCTGCGGCGTCAATCCCCCCGGCGGTCGCTTCCTCAACGTCTACGGCTGCGACCTCGTCCGCAACCCCGCCGGCGCCTGGATCGTCCTCGCCGACCGCACCCAAAGCCCCGCCTCCCACGGCTACACCCTCGAAAACCGCACCATCCTCGGCCAGGTCTTCCAGGAAGAATTCCACACCTCTCACGTCCGCCGCATCACCGACTACTTCGACCTCATGCGGGAAACCCTCCGCGGCCTCTCCCCCCTCGCCCGTCGCGGTGATGCTGGCATCCTCATGCTCACCCCGGGCCCCCGCTACGAAACCTACTTCGAGCACGCCTTCAAAGCACGCCACCTCGGCTTCCCCCTCGTCGAATGCGCCGACCTCACCGTCCGCGACCGCCGCCTCTGGCTCAAAACCCTCGAAGGCCTCAAACGCGTCGACGTCATCCTCCGCCACATAGACGACATCGACTCCGACCCCCTCGAAATGCGCGGCGACCGCGAACTCGGCATCCCCGGCCTCACCGAAGCCTGGCGCTCCGGCAGCGTCGCCCTCGTCAACGGCCTCGGCACCAGCCTCGTCGAGACCCCCGCCCTCAACCCCTTCCTCCCCGGCATCTGCCGCAAACTCCTCGGCGAAAACCTCCTCATCGGCTCCGTCCCCACCTGGTGGTGCGGCCAGCAGCGCGAACTCCAACGCGTCCTCGACGCCCCCACCCGCTGGGTCCTCAAACCCGCCTTCGCCCGCGGCGCCCGCGACCCCATCTTCCTCGACCACCTCAGCCGCGCCGAACTCGCCCAAATGCTCGACCGCCTCCGCGCTGCTCCCCAGGACTGGATCGCCCAGGAACGCCTCACCCTCTCCACCGCACCCACCTTCTCCCAAGGCAAAGTCCAGCCCCGTTCCCTCGTCTGGCGCTCCCTCGGCCTCGCCGTCAGCGGCAACCAATACAACTTCCTCCCCGGCGGCCTCTCTCGCGTCAGCCCAGAACCCGATCGCTGGGTCGTCACCATGCGCTCCGGCGGCATCAGCAAAGACACCTGGGTCGTCTCCCCCGACCCCCTCCAATCCCCACCCCCTCCCGCCCCCGCACCCGCCGTCATCCGCCCCGCACGCCCCCCCAGCGGCGTCCCCAGCCGTGCCGCCGATCACCTCTTCTGGCTCGGCCGCTACGCCGAACGCCTCGAACAAACCGTCCGCCTCCTCCGCGCCTCCCTCAACCGCGTCATGGGCGAACGGTCCGATGTCCAAACCCGCGAAGACACCGCCTGCCTCGCCCTCCTCACCTCCACCAAACTCATCCCCGCCACCGCCACCCGTCTCCTCGACCACCTCCCCGACCTCATGCGGGACTCCTCCCGCCCCGGCAGCCTCCCGGACCTCCTCTCCCGCATCCGCTTCAACGCCGCCTCCGCTCGCGATCGACTCTCAGACGACACCTGGCGCCTCATCCACCGCATGGAGCGCGACGCCCGCCTCCCCGCCGGCGCCTTCCTCTCCACAAACGCCCACTCCACCCTCGACACCCTCATCCTCGACCTCGCTGCCTTCGGTGGCATGCACCTCGAAAACGTCACCCGCGGCCACGGCTGGCGCTTCCTCGAACTCGGCCGCCGCCTCGAGCGCGCCTCCCACTGCGCCGCTCTCCTCAGCTCCGCCGTCACCATCGGCGCCCGCGACGACTCGATCCTCCCCCCTCTCCTCGAAATCTTCGACAGCACCATGACCTATCGGCGATTCCACTTCGCCCGCCCCCCCCTCGCCCCCGCCATCCATCTCCTCCTGATGGAAGAAACCAACCCCCGCTCCATCGGCTACCAACTCAAAAAACTCGGCCAACTCGTCCGCCACCTGCCCGAAGATCGCAACATGGACTCCACCGGCGCCGAACGCGGCATCACCGACGATCTCCAGTCCCATCTTCTCGCCTTCCCCCTCTCCAAACTCGCCGAGCAACCCCACCTCCTGCTCGAAAATCACACCCGCCTCTGCGAAACCCTCGACAAAGGCCTCGACTCCCTCTCCGACACCATCACCGAACGCTTCTTCAGCCACGCCACCCGCAGCATCCGCTGAATTCCTTGGCTCTGACCAACTCCGTCATCGACCCGTCTCGAGCCCTCCACTCGCGCTTTACCTCCCGCCAACTTCTGCAAAAGTGGCGCAACTATCGGCCCTTAATCCCGACCCATCCCCAGAACCCTACCGTCCATTCATCCATGAAGCTCCCTATCGCCTCCTGCCTGACCCTGTTATTCACCTCCACCAGCATCGCTCAATCCCTTCCAGACTTTGAACTTTCAGGACCGGTGCAGGCCGCCTCATACTTCCCCCAACCCCTGATGTCGGGCCCCTCCCATGACGTCCAGTCTCTCGCCTACGCCGACGGACTCCAAATCAGCTACCGCATCCAAACCTCGGACGATATCGAGACTATCATCGGCACCCAGTCCCTCGCCGCCCGCATTCGCGAGATAAACGCCATCTTCCAGCTTCGCCAAATGAACAAGTCAGAGGAGTTCACCAAAGCCCTGCGCAAAGCCGGAGAGGAAAAACTCGATAGCGTGGTCGGACTCGTCAAAGACCCCGTCAACACCGTCAAACGAATCCCTCAAGGCGCTTCCCGCTTCTTCGGTCGCATCTCCAACGCCGTCCAAAACGCCGGGCAAAATCAGGGCGAAAACGGCGCCAAACTCCAATCCATTCTTGGAGTCACCCGAAAAAAAGCGGAACTCGCTATCCGCCTCGGCGTCAGCCCCTACACCACCGACCCCGTCCTGCAAAACGAACTCCAACTCGCCGCCCGAGCCATGGCAGGCGGTGCCCTGGTCGTCAACCTGGCCGGCGCGGCAGTCGATGGCGGTGCCGGCGCAGCTCTCCAGGTCATCGGCATCAATCAAACCCTCCAACGTGCCCTCGTCGAGTCCACTCCAGAAGAACTTCAAGCCCAAAACCGCATCGAACTTACCTCCCTCAATGTGCCCACCGAACACATCAACGCCTTGCTAAACAACCCCTGGTTCTCCCCCTGGCAGGAAACCCTCCTCACCTACACCCTCAAGGACCTCCACATCAACCCCTCCTTGCTCGTCAATCAAGCCTCTCAATCCCAGACTGAGCAGGACGCACGCTACTTCGTTCAACTGGCCCTCCTCTACAAAAAATATCACCAGGACACCCTCCCCCTCGTCGCCTTCCGCAAAGACAACGGCATTCTCTGCGCCCTCGACTCCAAAGGCACACTCGTGATCGCCGTCGCCGCCGATCTCATCCAATGGTCCGCCACCGTCAAATCCCGCGCCGACGAATTCACGGCCCTCATCACCCCCGAAGGACCCGTGCGTGCCATCAGCCTCATCACCGACGGCGCCATCTCCCCCATCGCCTCCGCCGCCCTAACCCAACTCAACATCACCAATCTCCCGTCTTTCCTGGGTCCCGTCCAGTAGAGCATTTTAAGAAAAGATGTGGCCGTTGATTTGGGAGCGCCGGAGGTGGAAATGGGCCGTTGCCAGCGCAGGGGCATATAAGTACATACGTCCCAAGCTGACGACGACCCAGATCCGCCTCCGCCGCCCCAAAGAAGCGGCTACAGTTTTACTTAAACGGCTCTAATCCCGCACAACGACCGCGGCATTCCGAACTCCGCCTTGAATTCCATGGCTCCACCACTACCCTGCACCTGCATTCCTTCTAAAACATCACACCTCTCCGAAACCATGCACCGCCTCGCCCTCCTCCTCGCCCCGCTCGTCCTCCTCAGCGCCTGCCAATCCACCCCCACCATCGAAGAAGACTCCTTCGAAGCCCGCTTCGCCAAGGCCGACATCAATAAAGACGGCAAACTCTCCCGCGAAGAGGTCAGTGACTTCGTCGTCCACAACATCTTCGACGCCCGCGACGCTAACAAAGACGGCAAACTCTCCCCCACCGAATGGTGGCCAGACAACGACGCCGAACAGCGCTCCATGTTCAACAAGCGTGACACCAACAAAGACGGCTTCGTCTCCCTCGCAGAAGCCCTCGCCTGGGGTCGCGCCAACAAAGGCTGGGGTGACATCATGAAAGAAGCGGACACCAACGCTGACGGCTTCATCTCCCCCGCCGAAGCCAAAGCCTACATCGCCTCCAAAGAAGGCCCTGTTCGCTAACTCAAATCGCCTCCCTCCTCCTTAACTGGCCCTAACGGTCATGCCAAGCCCGGCCCGCCAGCCTTGGCATGACTGCTGCTAACTTGCATCCAGGCGCTCCCACGCACCACCCCCATCCCACCGTGCGCTACCGCATCATCCACCGCACCACCTACACCTACGAGAGCCCCGTCACCGTCTGCCATTACCTGGCACGTCTGGCCCCAAGAGCCCTCCCAGGTCAGGAGTGCCCCTGGCATGAAATCCACATCCGACCCGAACCCGTCGAACGCGCCACGCGCATGGACTACTTCGGCAACACCACCCTCTACTTCGAAATCGCCGGTGCCCACTCCAAGTTGGAAGTCATCTCCCGCAGCCTCGTCGAAGTCAACAATCCCGATCCCGTCGACCCACTCCGCACCCCCACCTGGGAAAGCCTGCGTGACTCCTGCGCCACCTCGCTCAAACAAAGCATCTTCTCAGCCTCCGAACTCACCTACCCCTCCTCCCTCGTCCCCACCGGCCCCGCCTTCGCCGACTACGCCCGCCCCTCCTTCCCCGCCGGCCGCCCCATCCTCGACGGTGTCTCCGACCTCAACCGCCGCATCAACCACGACTTCCTCTTCGATCCCAAAGCCACCGACATCGCCACCCCCGTCACCAAAGTCCTCGAACAACGCCGCGGCGTCTGCCAGGACTTCGCCCAGGTCATGATCGCCTGCCTGCGCTCCCTCGGCCTCCCCGCACGCTACGTCAGCGGTTACCTCGAAACCCGACCCCCTCCCGGCCAGGAACGCCTCATCGGCGCCGACGCCTCCCACGCCTGGGTCTCCGTCTTCTGCGGCGAACAATTCGGCTGGATCGACGCCGACCCCACCAACAACGTCCTCCCCAGCGACCGCTACGTCACCGTCGCCTGGGGCCGCGACTTCTCCGACGTCAGCCCCCTCCGCGGCGTCACCATCGGCTCCGGCGAACAATCCCTCCAAGTCGCCGTCGACGTCCTACCCGAAGGCAGCGATTAGCCCAGGCTCACTTCAAACCCAGCTTGCCACGCACCGCCTCGCCGCACTGCGCACTCGCCTCAGCCGCAACCAAGCTGAAATGCCGCTTCAAAAGCTCCGGATCCCTCACATATGAGGCCAACGGAGCCTGCGCCGGACTCGGCTTCACATCATAACCCTTCACCATCACCACCTTCGACAGCAACGTCTGACCGTTTGCAGTCACGCAAGTAAACTTCGCAATCAACATCAACGCATGGTCCTGTGATTTACCCGACAAACGACCAAACGTCAGACCCACAATCTCCGTCCTGAACTGCGTCGCCGCAGACCCGCTGATCTGCCCCTGAAAATGCGGGATCTTTTCCAACTCCCGCGTCAGCGCCACCTGCAACTCCTGTCCCAATGGAATCCCCTTCACCCGGCTCTCCAACTCATTGAACTGCACCTCATTGTCATTCTCATAATCATTCTGCAAGCCCGCCACCACCGCCGTCGCCACCGCCCCTCCAATCAACCCACCCGCAAAGCCACTCACAAAACCCGTCGTCCCTGCCGCCTCCAAACTCATCTTTTGCGGATCATCATAATACCCCTCCTTCATCGTCGCAGGTAATACCGCCACAGGAACCGCCGCCTGCTTCTGAGATTTACTCCATGCCCCAGCACAACCCACACCCAACAATGCAACAAGCAGGGCACCAAAATAGCGAAATTTCCTCATGAGAATCCCACGTTCGCCGAACCTGTCACCTAGGTCAATGAGTTTTACTCACGCAACCCCTTAGTCAAAAACTTAACCCCCACTCCGAGGCCCCTCACAACAACTCCGGCTTCTGCAGCAACTCCGCCACCCGCGCCAGCAACCGCCCCGCTCCCCCGCCATCCAGCACCCGGTGGTCAAAACTCAACGTCAACTCCGCCTCCACCATCGGCACAAACTGCTTCACCTCGTCACTCCAAAACGGTGACTTCCGCCCCGCTCCCAATCCCAGCACCAAATTCTGCTCCGGCAATGGAATCGGCGTCGCCCACACAATCCCAAACGTCCCAAAATTCGTCACCGTCGCAATCCCCGGCCGACTCGAATCCGCCGACAGCCTCCGCGTCCTCGCCTGCTCCACGAGCTTATTGTAATTCGCCACCATTTGGGACAGCGGCGTCTTGTCCACCTCACGCAGCACCGGCACCAAAACCCCGTCATCCACCTCCACCGCAAACCCAATGTCAATCGCCCGTGGATGCACAATCCGGCTCCCAATCAACCGACCCGCCACCGCCGTGTTCTCCGCCAACGCCAGCGCCAGCGCCCGAATCGCATACAACGCCGGACCCGGCTTCGGATTCGCCGCCTTCCGGTGCGCCAGCAGCGCATCCATGATCACAGGACTCCCCACCGTCGCCAACGGCCGCGTCCAACTCCGCCGCATCGAATCCGCCACCGCAATCCGCATCGGCGACGCCGGCGTCATCCGATGTTGCTCGATCCCCCGCAGGAAAATCTCAAAGTCTTCCACCGTCACCCGCCCACCCGCACCCGTCCCAGCCACCCCCGCCAAATCCGACGCATTCAATCCCAACTCCAACATCCGCGCCCGCAACCTCGGCGAGATATACGACGCCCCCGTCGCACCCGCCGGCACCGGCAATCCTCCCACCACCGGCTCCACCGTCGGTTGCCGATCTAGAATCGCATCTTCCTCATTGAACTGAAAATGCACCACATCCCCCGAACTGATCGTGTCCGAACTCGTCGGCACATTCGTCAGCGGCGGCATGTCATCGCGAAATCCCATCGCATTCGCATCCTCCTCAGACACCTCCAGCGACCCCAAACACGCCCCCACCGCATAGCTCGAATTCACCTGGCAAACCAACTGACTCACTACCCCCGCGCACGGCGCTCCCACCGTCATCGTCGCCTTGTTCGTCTCCACCTCAAACAAATCCGCCCCAGCCTCCATCGTCTGTCCGGGTTCAATCAAAATGCGCACCACAGTCGCCTCGGCAATCGACTCGCCAAGTTGGGGCATCAGTATCGGAATAGTGGGCATGAGAGCAAAGTGGTCCAGTCACGTCACGCGGTTGTCAATATCGCAACAAACGACGCACGGCATCAGAGATGGTTGTCACCGTCGGACGGTGGGATTTCCAAAGATTGGGATGATACGGGATCGGCGTGTCCTTCGAGTTCAATCGCATCGGCGGCGCATCCAGCAAATGAAACGCCTCCGTCGAAACCCGCGCCACAATCTCCGCCGTCACCCCTCCCCACGGAAACGACTCACCCACCGCCAAAAGCCTCCCCGTCCGCGCCACCGACGCCAAAATCGTATCCGTGTCCATCGGCTTCACACTCCGCAAATCCACCACCTCAATCTGATACCCGTCCAATTGCAGCTCCTCCGCCGACTTCAACGCTTCATGCAGCATCGCACTGTAAGTCACCACCGTCGCATGCCTCCCCGGCCTCGCAATCCGCGCCTTCCCAATCGGCAATGATCGCTCCCCCAGCGAGTCCGCCTTCAGGTGGTAATACAAAAACTTGTGCTCGCAGAACATCACCGGATCATTCAGCTCCACACTGTCTAACAGCATCCAATAAGCATCCTCCACCGTCGCCGGCGTCACAATCACCAGCCCCGGATAGTGCGCATAAATCGACTCCATCGACTGACTGTGAAACGGCCCGCTCCCCGGCGTTCCTCCAGACGGCAACCGAATCGTGATCGGACAAGGCACATCCGTCCGCCAATACTGCGTCCCCGCCTGATTCACGATCTGGTTGAACCCCACCGACGAAAAATCCGCAAACTGCATCTCCAAAATCGGCCTCGCTCCCTCGATCGCCGCCCCCACTGCCAACCCAACCATCGCATCCTCACTGATCGGCGAATCAAAAACGCGACCAGGAAACTCCCTCGCCAATCCCTTCGTCGCCTTAAACGCTCCGCCAAACGCCCCGATGTCCTGCCCATACAGAAACACATCCGGATTCTGCCTCAACGCCTCATACTGCGCCTCACGGATCGCCTCAAGATAAGTCAGACTCATTTATTCAGATCGCCCCTCCACCAAATGAGATGTCGACAAGGCATCCCAGCGTTCCCGATACGGATCCGGCAGTGGCTCACGCCCCGCCTGCGCAATCGCCGCATCAATCAGTTTTCGTCCCTCTTGCTCCCAACCCCGCACCACCTCGGCACTCGCCAACCCCCGCGCCGCCAACGTCTTCTCAGCCACCATCAAACAATCCTGCCCCAAATGCGAAAACCGCGCCTCCTCCGGCACATACGACGCATCATCATGCTCCCCGTGCCCCCCCAGCCGCAACATCCGCCCCACCACCATCTGCGGACCACCCCCACTCCTCGCCGCCGCCACCGCCGCACGAAACCCCTTCAAGCACGATGCCAAATCCGTCCCTGTCACCGACCACCCCTGCACCCCGTAACCCTCCGCCCGCGACAACAAATCCTCACACGCAAACTGCCGGCTGTTCGGTGTCGAATACGCAAACTGATTGTTCGCCACACTCACAATCAACGGCAGCTTCTCCACCGCCGCCAAATTCATCCCCTCATGAAACGCCCCGGTCGACGTCCCCCCATCCCCAATCGACGTCGCCCCCACCGTGTCCCCCAAGCTCCCCCTCAACCGCCGCGCAAACAACACCCCCGTCACCACCGACACCAGCGCTCCCAGGTGACTGATCATCGCCAGCATCCCCTCCTTCGGCCGACCCCGGTGAATGTTCCCATCCCGACCCCTCATCGGCCCCGTCGCTGTTCCCAAATACGTCCGAAAACAATCCAGCAACGGCTCCCCAAAAGCAATCCTCCCCGCCTGATCCCGAATCAACGGCCCATACACATCCTTTCCCTCCACCAACTGCACCCCCAACGCCGCACTAAACGCCTCCTGCCCCTTCCCAAGATAAACACCACCCACAATTCGTCCCCCAGATCGATACAAACTCCCCAGCTTCTCCTCCACCTGCCGCGACAACTGCATGCAACGAAACGCCGCCACAAACTGACCTCCAAACTCAGGGGTCCAGTCAGCGTCATCGACCTCAATAATTGGGGCTGAAGGGAAGGTGGGCACAGCGCGGAGTCAGGATAGAGCGGCAGGAAACGCGCTTCAACTCTGAAACGCATCAACCACCGCTCAAAACGCTGTCACATTCTCCCAACTTTGTCCACCCCCCTTTAGCGCCTTGAAACTCTAGCAAAGCCCCAAACACTCGCGCCATCCCTGTCCTACCCAACCCGGATCCCAACATTTCATGAATCCATAAAGCGAATCCCCTGAGAGCCCACACAGGGATTCTCAACCGCCTCGGATACGGATTTCACCGATTCTACCGCAGCCGCCTTTCGTCCGCCGAACCAAAATGAGACAACTCGGAAAGAATTCAGTTGAATAAGACTTAGTGAATATTTAACATCATTAAATAATTGTGCTGGATATTTACAATTAATTCTATAGATTCTGGTAAGTAGTTCCATTTAGTGCCTCGATTGGAGTCTTTAACCCGGCATTTCTCATGAGTTTCTCCCTCCGCAGCATGTTCAATAAAAGCGAACCGCAAAATGTCGGCGCGCTTCATGCTGCTCCCCCTCTCAATGCCGCCCCAACTCACATCAACAGCCCCCAGCAGCCCCCTACCGCTATGACCCCGAGTGGATTCCCGCCTGCGCCACCTCCTTTCGGCGGCCCCCTGTTCCGAACCCTCGGCAATGATGATAGCAACAGCGAACCCCTCGCTTTCGACCCCGGTCAATCCCCCTTCTCCTCCCCTTCAGCATCCGCAAATGTCGCCCTAACCGTCGCTGACGTGCTCCCCCAAATCCCACAGGAAATGGCCCGTGCCACGGCCATCCCTCAAGACCAGCCCGTCCAGATCTCTCCTCAAATCCTTAGCCACGCCCTCTCCTCCGGCCAACTCGCCGTCCCCCTGTTCGAAGTCTATCGCGTCTGCCCCGGCATCTTCCAAACCCCCGTCTCCCCAGACGATACCCGCATGGTCCGCTTGCCTGCAGCCAAGCTGCCAGCCCTCATTTCCGGTGCCATGCCCGCCGCTGCTCAACCCGAAGCCGCTCCAGCAAGCCCCTTCAGCTCCCTGTTTAGTGCCGCTCCCTCAACGCCATCCGCCGCACCTTCCCCTTTCCAAAGCCTCATCCAGCCCGAGCCGCCCTCCCCACCTCCCACCTTCTCCATCGCGGAACCCGCTCCATCCTCCCCCCTGGCCTCGACGATCCTCCCGCCTCGGCGCGACCCCTCACAACCCCCTGCCAGCTCGCTCCCTCCAACACCCTTCTTGGACCTCGCTGCCTCAGCCCCCGCCCCCGCAAGCCCGCCCCCCTCTCCCTTCGGCGTCATGCCAGCTCCCAGCTCTCCTTTCTCCGTCCCTTCCGCACCTCCCGCCATCCCCTCTCTGTTCAGTTCAGCCCCCGAATCTCCCTTCGCAAGCTCCCCCGCTGCCCCAGAGCCCGCCACCTCGGCCCCTCCCTCACCTTTCGCTGCCTTCAGCGCTCCCCCCGAACCCGAAAAGGAAGCCGCACCATCCCTCCTTCAGTCCATCCCCTCAGCCGCTCCCTTCCCCGCTCCTTCCGCACCAGGACCCGGTAAACTCACCGGTGCCGCCACCGCTTCCGTCGCTGCCCTGCTCCAAGGCCAAAGCGCCGACGCCCTCGGCTTCGACCCGGGTATGGTCCCTTCCTGGATCAGTGCCCAATTCAACGGTGGCATCATCGCCGAACTCCAGGAAATGCCCGCACCCAGCCTCGATCTGGGCACCATTGTTGACGCCATCACCGACATCGGTTTCCGCAACGTCCTGAACTCCGCCCGACGCGGACATCAAATTGACGTTTCACTCAGCCACTTCTCCCCTGCCGCTTCCACCACGATGAAACCCGCGGCCGCCGCCGCATCCCCTGCAGCAGCAGCCACCCCAACCATGGTCACCCCCATGCGGGTCACCCCTGCCGCTCCACCCTCCGAGTCCGCCGCTCCCTCTCCTTTCGCCGTCCCAGCCGAGGCTCCTCAAACCCTCGCCAACCCCTTCACCGTCGCACCCGCCGAACCCAGCCCCAAAGCCGAGCCCCTCAACCCCTTCGCTGCGGCCCCCGAACCCCTTCCTGCCGCCGCCAATCCCTTCAGTCTGCCCGCTGAATCACCTCCAACCTCGCCAAGCCCCTTCGGCGCCGCTCCCCTCTTCACCGCCCCTCCCCAACCCGAATCCGCCCCCCCCGCCGCCCCCGTTTTCAAAGTCGAACCCGGCAACCCCTTCGCCAACGTCCCCGAGGCCCCCGCTCCAGCTGCCTCTTTCATCACTCCTGCTCCTCCACCAGAACCCGCCTCCCCTCCACCTGCCCTCTTCACCGAAGCCGCACCGCCTGCTGCCGCCCCAACCCCAATCCAACCCAAGGTCGACATCAGCAGCTTGTTCGCAGCCGAAGCCGCACCCGCTCCCACCCCGGCCGCCGCACCGACCGAAGCGCCAACCCAACCACCCGCTTCACCCCTCCCCGCCTCCTTCTCCTTCAGTGCCAAAGCCTTCGATCCCTTCGCTCCCACTGATTCAACCCCCTCCGTCGGCGGCTTCAGCAGCTTCGACCTCCTCGGTGGTGCCCCCACCACCCCCGAACCCATCGCCAAATCGGAACCCGCCCCTGCGCCAGTCGTGGAGGAGCCCAAAACGCTCCCCCCACAAACCGTCGCCCAGCCAGAACCCGCCCCAACCCCCGAGCCTGAACCGGTCGCTCCCCCCAAGACCCCTCGCTTCATCATCGATCCCGAACCCGAAGTCGAATCGGAGACCGCCATCGTTCCAGAAATCCCCGTCGTCCTGGAACAACCCGAACCCGAACCTTTCGTAGCCAAAAAAACCACCTCTTGGCCCGATATTGACCCGATCCCAACTCCCAAGCCCGAACCCATTCAGGCACCCCTCTTCGTGGATCGCACACCCCCCGTTTCCAAAGCCCCCGCCCTCGACTTCAGCCCCCCAGAAAAAACACCCCTCTCATCTGCCATGCCCACTCTCGCCCCAGCCCCGCGTGGCATCGCGCCCGCCAAATCCTCCCTCGGTCTCTCCGCTATGAATAGCTCAGGAGAAGAACAACTCCTCCTCCGCGCTCTCCTCGACTCCGATGAAGACCTCTCTCTCGAGCGCGTCATCGAAATGTCCAGCAACCTGCCCGGCATCTCCGCCTGCGCCCTCGTTCGCGGCAATGAAGTCATCGCCGGCAGCTCCACCAAAGGCTCCGATGCCAAGGCCTTCCTCGCTCAAGCTGCCGAAGTCGCCAAAAGCCTCCGCACTCTTGCTCCCCTCATCGGTATCTCCGACGCCGAAACCTTCACTCTCAATACCGACAGCCGCCTGATCACTCTCTGCTTCCCGGGCGAAGTCACCCTAGCTCTCCTTCACGACCGCGAACCCACCCTCGGCCTGCGCGACAAGCTCACCCTCATCGCGCGCCAACTGGATAGCATGGTCAGCAAACGCTGATCCCCGCCCAACCCTCTCTCATCCCGCAATGCCTTCCGTCCAACCAGAAGAAAAGACGGTCAGTTTCAAAATCGTCTATTGCGGCACCCCGCTCAGCGGCAAAACCACCAACCTCCGCTGCATCCACTCCCGCCTCGACCCCTCCGGTCGCGGCGACCTCGTCGCCCTCTCCACCCACCGCGACCGCACCCTCTTCTTCGACTTTCTCGCCCTCGAAACCGCCGCCATCCCCGGCTACAAAATCAGTTTCCACCTCTACACCGTCCCCGGCCAGATCATCTACAACGCCACCATGCAACTCGTCCTGCACCAGGCCGATGGCGTTGTTTTTGTCGCCGATTCCCAACTCGATCGCCAGCGCGACAACCTCCAAGCCATGCAAAACCTGGAGGCCAATCTCCGCCTCAATGGCCGCTCCATCGACTCCATCCCCCTCGTCCTCCAATACAACAAACGCGACCTCTCCAATCTCGCACCCGTCGAATACATGGAGTTCCTCCTCAACAATCGCGCCCAACGCTGCCCCAGCTTCGCTGCCGACGCCCTCAGCGGAAAAAACGTCCTCACCACCCTGAACGCCATCTCCACCGCCGTCCTCCAGCGCTTCCAAAGTCGGCTCACCCCTCAAACCGACGCCGCCTCCCACTCGCCTTCCCCTCCCGTCTCCCCGGCCCAGCCCGCAATGGCCTAACCCCCATGTCCTCCTCCCCCCATCCAGCCATCATGGCCTCCCTCCGCCAGCTGGCCGCCCAATCAGGCGTCCTCTGGTCCGGCCTCCTGGATCGCTCGAACGCCACCCTCCTCGCCTTCCTCCCCGACGGCTCCTTCCGTCCCTCCACACCCGCTGACAGCGTCTTGATCGACGCCATCATCACCGCCTCCTCCGCACTCTCCGACCGAATCGGACTCGACACCCCCACCGACTTCGAGCACCGCTCCTCCAATGGCGGCCTGCTCATCCACGCCCCGAACGCCTCCAAAGCCCTCGTCCTCTGCCACGGCCCAGCCGCTCCCCTCCCCCTGCTGCGCCTGGCCCTCCGTGACTGCGCCAGACTCCTCCCCGCCCCAGCTTCTCCCCCCTCCCAGCCTTGGCAACCCGCCCCACCCACCTGGGCAGACTCGGCCCCCCCACTCACTCGCCCCCAAGCCCTGGCCGCCTCCGGCCAATCCGAGGTTTACAATCCCTTCACTTCGGCCTAAAACTTGCTTATCTGAACGTTCCGTCACACACCATTCCCTCCAACCCCTCATTGTCATCTCCCCTACGAGACCATGATTGATCTGATTTCCAAAGGCGGCCCGCTCGTCTGGCTACTCCTGGGTTGCCTCACCTTCTCCGGGGCCATTTTCCTCGAACGCCTCGCCTACTACCACCGCGCCAGCATGAACGTTGGCGAGTTTCTCGGCGGCCTCGGTGGCCTCATCCGTCGCAAAAACTTCGCCGAAGCCCTCCAGGAATGCATCGCCACCCGCGTCCCCGCCGGTCGCGTCATCCACGCCGCCCTCCTCCGTCACAACGTCCCCCGGGAACAACTCAAAGAAATCGTCCAGGAGGCCGGCCAGCTCGAAGTCCCCCGTCTCGAACGCTTCCTCAGCATCCTCAACGCCATCGCCCACAGCGCCCCCCTCCTCGGCCTCCTCGGCACCATGGTCGGCCTGCTCGACAGCTTCACCAACCTCTCCGCCGCCCAAGGCATCGCCAGCACCTCCGAAGTCGCTCGCGGCCTGTACCAGAGCCTCGTCACCGCCGCCCTCGGCATCGTCGTCGCCGTCCCCTCCTACCTCGCCTACGCCTTCCTCACCGCCAAAGTCCGCTCCATCATGCATGAACTCGAGCGCGCCGGCATTGAAATCGTCAACCTCATCGTCGACGCCCGCAACAACGACAACATCGTCGAGTTCCCCAAAGACTCCGAACTCGGTCCCGTTCGTCTCGAACTCACTTCACGCTCGCGCTCCGGTAAAAAATAGGCCATCCTGCCCCACTGAGTTCCCTCCGGTCTCCACCCCTTAGCCGGAATCTCCCCTCGGCCCAGCGCATGAAGCTTGAAAGTCACCTGCCGCGCCAGAGCCCCTGGCTCTACATCGCCCCCCTGCTCACAGCCATCCTGCTGCTGCTCATCTACTTCCTGCTCAGCTCCGGCTTCATCACCCAGTCCGGCATCAGCCTCCACCTCCCCGAATCCCCCGCCCGCCTCGCCGGATTCGAAAGCGCCCATGTCGTCACCCTCGCCCCCGGCAGTCCCGTTCGCATCTTCTTCAATGGCACCCCCGTCACCCGCCAGGAGCTCGCCGCCAGCCTCGCCTCCCAGGAGCAAACCACCCGCCGCGCCCTCATCCATGCCGATCGCCTTGTGCCCTTCGGCCATGTCATGGAGATCAGCCAAATCATCTTGAACGAGAACTACGACGTCGCTTACGCCACCACCCCGCCACCCACCGGCACCGCTCCATGAACCCCGAGTCTCCCAGTGGCACCGCCCTCACCTTCCCCTGGGGAGATCGCCCCCGCTCGATCTGGCGCCTCCTGCCCTACACCCTCATCTGCGCCGCCGCCCTCACCTCCCTCGCCTTCATCTTCAAATCCAAAACCCCCGCTCCCACTCCCACCCACAGCATCTCCCAATCCATCCTCCTTCTCGACCCCGCCAACCCCATCAACCAAACCGTCCTCAGCCACGCTCAGGACAAAAGCCTCCTCGTCCTGTCACCGGATCCCATCGACGAATCCATCGCCCGTCATCCCCTTCTCCCTGTCTTCAAACCCAGCTTCAGCCACTTCCAAGTCCGCCTCAAAGAACCCTACGTCAGCAGCCCCCCCACCCAGCAGGTCCGACTCTTCCAGCCCAGTGATCTCGCCCTCCCTCCCGCCTCCCGCACCCTGCCCGAGGGCGCCCCACCCACCGCCGCCTCCACTCGCGCCGGTGCCAAACCCTGGCAGCTCGTCGCTCAGTTCCAAGGCCCCATCGCCTCCCGCACCGTCCGCACCCCTCCCAATTTGACCGCCATGCGCCCAAAAGATCTCGCCAGACTCCGCTTCCAAATCGCCGTCAAACCAGACGGCCGCACCCTCCTCGTCCTCCCCATCAGCTCCGCCACCGAAGACCGCGAATTCCTTCCCGCTCTCCAATCCGCCCTCTCCGCCACCCGCTTCGAGCCCAAACCCGGCTCGTCAAACGAGTGGGGCCAAATCTCCTTCGCCTGGACCATCGCCCCCGCTTCATCCCCATGATCAGCATCACGCTCTCCCAGCTCCTGTTGATCCTCATGATCCCAGGCCTCATCTCCATCGGCCTCTGGTGGTTGGGCACCGTCTGGAAAGAACACCGCCAAAGCCTCACCCTCAGGCAATCCACCCTCCGCTGTCGCATCTGTGGCTGCGCCTACCCCGCACCCGAAGAACCCAACGCCATCAGCCAATGCCCCTCGTGCAAAAGCTCAAACCTCAATGAGCCGCAAAGGCTCATCTAGGGCGTGTTTAAAAACTTAGTGATCCTTCTTCGCACCCTCAGCAGGCTTCTCCCCGTGCCCCGCATCCTTCGCATGTGAATCCTTCGCATGCTCATCTTTGCCATGCGCCTCCCCATGATGCTGACCATGCCCGTGCAGCACCCGCGTCTCCTCCCATGAATGGCTGTCGCAAGAAACGCCAGTAACAAGAATCACAGCAAGGGCAGTCAAAGCAGTCAGACGAAGAATCATAACAAAAAAGAAGAGTGTGAAATTAGCCACGCATTCGCCTCAAGCAATCACCAATTTCGACTCTTGCTTGAGCCCGCTTCACCCCCCGCTATGCTCCCCCATGCCTCCCCGCGCCCCGGAATACGACGCCATCGTCATCGGCTCTGGCCCGAATGGTCTCTCCGCCGCCGCTTACCTCGCCCGCAGCGGCTGGAAAGTCCTCGTCGCCGAAGCCGGCCCCACCCCCGGCGGCGGCGCCCGCACCCAGGAACTCACCCTCCCAGGCTTCCATCACGACATCTGCTCCGCCATCCACCCCACCGGCCTCGCCTCCCCCGTGTTTGAAGATCTCAACCTCGCCGCCCACGGCCTCGAATGGATCCACCCTGACATCCCCCTCGCCCATCCGCTCGACCACGGCCGCGCCGCTGTCCTCCACCGATCCCTCGATCACACCGCCGAATCCCTCGGCATCGATCGCACCGCCTACCACCTCCTCTTCGATTCACTCGTCCAAAACGCCCCCTCCCTCTACCAAGACGTATTCTCACCCTTGCAGTTCCCCTCCCACCCCCTCCAAATGGCCGCCTTCGGCCTACGCTCCCTCCCCCCCGCCAGCCTGCTCGCCCGCCTTGCCTTCCGCACCCCCGAAGCCCGCGCCCTCCTCGCCGGCAACGCCGCCCACAGCGTCCTCCCCCTCGAAGCCCCCCTCACCTCCGCCATCGCCCTCATGCTGCAATTCAGCGCCCACGCGGTCGGCTGGCCCGTCGCTAAAGGCGGCTCCCAATCCATCACCACCGCCCTCACCCACCTCCTCGAACACCACGGCGGCGAACTCATCACCGACTGGCGCATCCGCTCCCTCGCCGACCTCCCCCCCAGCCGCGCCGTCCTCTTCGACACCGCCCCCAAACACCTCTCCGAAATCGCCGGCCACGCCCTTCCCGCCTCCTACCGCCGCCGCCTCGAACGCTACCGCCACGGCCCCGGCGTCTTCAAAATCGACTACGCCCTCTCCGAACCCGTCCCCTGGACCCATCCCGATTGCCGAAAAGCCGGCACCGTCCATGTCGGCGGCACCCTCGAAGAAATCAGCCGCTCCGAAAACGACGCCTGCGAAGGCCGCCACAGCGACCACCCCTTCGTCCTCACCGCCCAGCAATCCCTGTGCGACCCCTCCCGCGCCCCCGCCGGCCAGCACACCCTCTGGGCCTACTGCCACGTCCCACACGGCAGCACCACCGACATGCGCCCCCGCATCGAAGCCCAAATCGAACGCTTCGCCCCCGGCTTCCGCGACACCATCCTCGCCGCCCACACCCATCACAGCCTCCAAATGCAGGCCCACAACCCCAACTACATCGGCGGCGATGTCGTCGGCGGCATGACCGACTGGCGCCAACTCCTCACCCGCCCTGTCGCACGCCTCAACCCCTACGCCACCCCCAACCCCCGCCTCTTCCTCTGCTCCGCTTCCACCCCCCCCGCCGGCGGCGTCCACGGCATGTGCGGCTACCACGCCGCCCGCGCTGCCCTCCAAAGACACGCAAAATGAACGCTTCGCACCGTTCTACCCTCAAACCCTATCGACAAGCCTCCCCTTTCCGCTTAACCTCCACCTCAATGACCGCCGTCATCCGCCCTCTCCTTCTGCTCTTGCTCGTCCTCGCAGGCCTGCACCTCCTCCCTGCCGCACACGCTCAAGTCGTCGTCTACCGCCTCGAATTCAAACACCAGGACGGCTTCAACGTCGACTACTACACCGGCGGCTACCTCGCCGCTCCCCTCCTCGGCGGCACCGGCAACTTCATCCTCACCGCCATCGAAAACGGTCGCCGCGTCCTCGATGCCTCCCCCGGCTCCGGCACCTACTTCCTCGCCCGCAGCGGCGACAAACGCTACAACGTCGTCTCCGCCACCATCGGCAACGGCGCCGACAGCACCGCCAACGGCAGCTACGTCGCCTTCGGCGAAGCCAAACGCACCGTCAACATCGTCACCCCCACTGGCACCTACAAAATCAAACTCGCCACCGTCCTCAAAGGCGAATCCATCGCTGCCGATGACGAAAACGGCGAGGTCAAATTCAACGGCACCGTCGGCACCGCCGACTTCTCAGACCTCACCCTCTACTTCGAAGAAGGCCTCACCGAGGAATACAACAACGACGGCTTCTCCCTCGAAGAAACCGCCACCCGCCTCACCCGCCTCCTCCGCTGGCGCGGCTTCGCCAACCCCGACGCCACCGACGAAGACCCCGATACCGGAACAGGCACTGGGACGGGCACCGGAACTGGAACCGGCACGGGAACTGGCACCAGAACCGGCACCGGCTCCAACACAACCACCTCGGCCAACCCGTAACCGTTCAACAGCGAAATCTCCTAAGGCCTTCTGCGGTTGACAACCCGCCACGCAATGTGATTTTTCACAAATGCCACGCATAGACATCCCTCGAAAGTCGATCTACCGGCTCTCCATCTACCAGCGCTGCCTCCAGCGCCTTAAGGTGAACCGTGTCGACACCGTCTCCTCCGAAGCCCTCGCCAAGGCCGCCGGCGTCAAATCCACCCAACTCCGCAAAGACCTCACCTACTTCGGTCAGTTCGGCACCCGCGGCCTCGGCTACAACGTCGACAGCCTCTCCACCACCATCGGCGAAGTCCTCGGCCACAATCGCCTCCAACCCGTCGTCCTCGTCGGCGTCGGTAACCTCGGCTCCGCCCTCCTCCGCTACGGCGGCTTCCGCAAAGAAGGCTTCGAAGTCGTCGCCGCCTTCGACATCGCTCCCAAACCCAGCGGCCGCGATCTCACCATCCCCATCTTCGCCCTCTCCACCATGGACAGCTTCATCAAGGAGCACCAGGTCAAGATGGCCATCCTCACCGTCCCCGCCACCAGCGCCCAAGAAGTCGCCAACGCCCTCATCAAAGCCGGCGTCCAAGCCATCCTCAACTTCTCCCCCACCGTCCTCGACGTCCCCGAAGACGTCGTCGTCAACAGCGTCGACCTCGCCGTCGAACTCGAAAACCTCAGCTACTTCATCCGCTGATGCCCCCTCGTCCCCCTCCCCTTTGACTTCCCTTCGAGTATGCCCATATTAATGGCCATATGAAAACCACCATCGAAATCGACGAGGTCAAACTCGACCGGATCATGAAAATGACCGGCATCAGCACCATGAAAGAAGCCGTCGACTGGTCCCTCAACGAGGCCCTCCGGATCGCCACTATCAACCATGTCCTCGAAGACCCTTGGACACCCGAGGAAGCCAGAAACGCCGTCGACCCCGCCTACGACATCATCGCCATCCGCAATCATGCCACCCCCATCACCTATCCCAATGGCCGAAGCGGTCGGAAGCCCCGGTCCAAAAAATAGCCTCCGATGAAGGATTCCCCCTACCTCATCGACTCAGCCGCCTACATCGACCTGATGCGCGCCGGCCAAGACCCCCGCCAAGTCCTCGCCCCCCTCCTCCGCGCCGGACGCCTCTACAACTGCGGCATCGTCCGCGCTGAAGTCCTGCGCGGCATCAAAATCGAGAAAAACTACCGCCAAATGGAGCAGTTCTTCGACATCATCCCCGAAGTCCCCTCCGATCCCCGCCTCTGGCGCGATGTCAGCCAGCTCGGCTGGACCCTCGGCCGCCAAGGCAAATGGCCCCCCGTCACCGACCTCGCCATCGCCGCAGCCGCCTTCCGCATCAACGCCACCCTCATCTCCCCCCACGCCCACTTCCAAGACATTCCCGATCTCTCCTTAGCCAAAGCTCTCCCCAAGTAGCACCAAAGTAGCCGTCACCCCACTCTCCCTCAGCCGACCGAAGCAATACCGACTGCCAGCAGGCCCTGTCAATCCGCAATCCGCAATCCGCAATCCGCAATCCGCAATCCAAATTCCCCAATCCTACTCCACCCCCCACCCCTCCCCAAAAAACCCCGCCGCCACCACACGCCCCGCCCGCTCCGCATCCGCCGGCACCGTCACATCCAACACCGCCCAATCCGGCAACTTCGGATTCTGCAGCGAGTTCGTTTTATCGTGCGCCTCCCGAAACGTCAGGCCCGAATTAAGAATCACCGTCCCCCGCGGCTCCAACGGATTCGGCCGCACCATCACCGGCACATGGGTCGCCCCATCGACCTCAACCGTGCCCAACCTCAGCACCTTCTCGTCCCACCTCAACGGCAACCCCTTCGTGCTCCCCGCCGCCAGCACCTTGGCCACCAACGCGTTCGACTTCGCATCCCCCCACAGCACCAGCGTGTGCTTCACCATGTCCTCCGCTGTCACCTCCGCCGCTTTCTTCGCCCGCACATCCCCCCGCATCAGCCCCCGCCAGCGCTTGATGAAATGCTGCGACTCCTGCGCAACCCATTTCGTCACCGCCGCTGACCCCGATTCCCCCTCCGGCAGCACCACCACAAACGACCGCTTCAACGGCTCCTCGATCGGCCCACTCTGCCCCTCCCGCTTCCTCTTCGTCACATCCAACTGCTCCACCTTCCACTTCCCCGCATCCCCCTTCACAAAAGCCCTTTCCTCAGGCCCAAACACCGCCCCATCCACCACCACCCCGCTCACCTTAAAACTCGGACTCACCTCAAACGCCCGCACATTCTTCGTCACCACCCGCAGCATCCCCTTCTCCCCCAGCTCCGCCTCGATCCGCGTGTCCTCCCACGCCTTCTCCTGCGAAAGCAGCTTCACCCAAAACATCGTCCCATACCCCAGCGTCCGCGTCTGAAGCACCACCTTCTTCGGCATCGGATCCCGCCCCTTCGCCACCGCCGCCTCGATCTCCGCCTGCACCACCTGGATCACCTCCGGGTGATACTTGTGCCCCATGCCCGGCCCAATGTGATGCGTCATCTTGAACCCCTCCCCCGCCAGCACCTCCTCCATATACGCCGCCGCATCCCGCTGCGAATCCTGCTCCCCGCTATAAACCACCAGCGGCACATTGAAAAAATTCCGCGCATACCCCGGCACATCATACACTCCCCAAAGCGTCTGCTCGTAAACCGGCGGCATCTTCTCCGGCGTCAGCTTCTGATACCGCTTCACATCCACAAACCCAGCCCCCGGATGCACACACGCCCACTGGTCCGCAAAATGCGCCCCCAGATGCCACGACCCCGCCCCACCCATGCTGAACCCCGCCAGCGCAATCCGATTCCCATCCACATTGAACCTCGCCACAGCATCATCCCGCGCCTCAAACACATCCGTCTCCCCCGCACTCTTCCACCCATTGCAGTAGCGACCAAAAGGATGAATCACAATCGTCCCCTTCGGTTGAAACTGCCCCGGCTTCGTCGCCCCCAGTTTCCCCGCGATGAAAGGCAAATCCGTCGCCGTATCCCCCCGCCCGTGCAGCCAAATCCACATCGGCACCGCCTTCTCCCCCGCCCCCCACTTCAGCCCCTCAGGCACCTCCACCGCATACGGCTGCGCTGATCCATCGATCTCCGAATAAAACCCCAGCACCTTCCACCCCGCCCCCTTCATCCACGGCACCTCACCCTGCTTCAGCGCCTCCATCCGCACCTCCGCCTCATCCAGTAACCGCATCGCCTTTTTCACCCCATCCGCCGCCTTCTTGTCATACCACTCACCAAACTCCAAAGCGTACCGCACCGCCTTCAGAAAGATCTCCACATCCGCCGCCCGCTCATGCCCGCGCACCGCCCCAAACGCCTCCTCCAACGCCCCCAACCGCCGCGCAATCCCCGCCTCCTCCTCCACCGACAAAGCCCCCACAGGCTTCGGCGGCAGCGACCCCAAAAACGAAGCCGTCGCCCCATCCGCCCGCAACTGCCCCCAGACCTCAGTCTGACTCAGACAAACCCCGCACAAAACCCAGGCACAAAAGAAAAATCTCATCCCTTCCAAACGCACGCCGACCACCCCAACTATCCCTCCGAAACCTCCGGCTCCTTGCCTTCCAGAGCCTTCACTCGCGCATTCAGTTTCGGCAATCGATTGATCCCCGCCAATCGACGCTTCTCCTCCCCCGCCGGCAGCGCCGGATACCCCAAATACATCGCTCGCCCCGCCGGAATATCCTTCGTCACCCCGCTTCGCCCGCCCAGCGTAACGCCCGATCCCACCGTCACGTGCCCGGCAATCCCCCCCTGCGCCGCCATCACCACATAGTCCCCCAGCCGCGCGCTCCCCGCAATCGCACAGCACGCCACAATGATGCAGTGCTTCCCGATCACCACGTTGTGCCCGATTTGCACCAAATTATCAATCTTCGTCCCCTCCCCAATCCACGTCCGCCCAAACCGCGCCCGATCCACCGTCGTCCCCGCCCCGATCTCCACATCATTGTCAATCTGCACCAGCCCCGCCTGCCTTACCTTCCGGTGCCGCCCATCCTTGAACTCATACCCAAACCCATCCGCCCCGATCACCACCCCCGAGTGCAAAATCACCCGTTCCCCGATCAAGCACCCCTCATGCACCGTCGCATTCGCAAACAACTTTGACCCCTTCCCAATCACCGCCCCACGCCCCACAAACGCCCCCGCCCCGATCTCCACCCCTTCACCCAACTCCGCCCCCGCCGCCACCACCGCATTCGGACCCACACTCACCGTCGCCGCGTCAAACACCACACTCTCATCGATCACTGCCGACGGATGCACCCCAATGTTAAACGGCGCCGCATGGAACCCAAACCGATCCACCACCCGCTCAAACGAATCCGACGGCTTGTCCACCTGGATGCAAACCACCCCCTCCGGAAACTCCTCCAACTCCGGCGGCACCAGCACCGCGCTTGCCAGTGTCTCCTTCAACTGCTCGCGATACCGCAGATCATAGAAAAAACTCAAATCCCCGGGCAGCGCCTCCTTCAACGACGCAAAACCCGTGACGTAAGCATCGCCCTTTCCGGCAACCACTTCGCCACCCAAAAACACCGCCAGTTCGTCAGATGAAATTCGCATTGAGCCCCCAACCTGTCACACCCCGCCAAAATTCGCCAGCCCAACTTTCCACTTCAAAGCTCCACGCCCGCCACTTTCAAAAGTCGCATCGTCAGCGCATACAAAACCACCGTCACCAAAATCCCCACCCCAAAACCTGGCCAAAACCCGCCCAATTTCTTGATCAACCACGGCATCGCTAAAAACATCGGCAGCGTTGGCAGCACAAACCAAAACGTCCCAAACGCATGCCGCCCAATCAAAGCCGAATCCTTCGTCTCCGCATACAGCCACACAAACGCCAGCAGCGACGTCAACGGCAGCGAATGAATGATGCTCGCCGCCGCATTGTTCCGCTTCGCCACCTCCGTCACCACCACAATGACCCCCGCATTCAAAAACAACTTCAACAAATAGTACATCATCTCACCACCATAACGCCACACCCACCACCCTGTTTCATCCAAACCCCAAACCCTGGACGCCCTCCTCCCAGCTTGACCACTCACGCCATGATAAGCCGCCGCACCCTTCCCACTCTCATCGCCATCCTCCCGCTCGCCAACTCCCCGAGCCCCGCCGACACCCACTGGAAGATCGCCGACGCCCGCTACGAAGACAGCACCACCCACCTAAAACGCCTCCAAAAACCGACCCCCCAACCCTCATCCTCACCCCCCAGCCCACTCCCCACTAATCCCTCGCCCCCTCACTCCTTCCCCACACCCGGATACTTCAAATCCGTCCGCCAAAACGGCCGCACCGACAGCGTCCCCTCAAAGCTCATGCTAATCTGCGGCTCCCCTTTGGCGCTTCGGAAAATCTGCACGGTCGCATTCGGACACGTGACCGTCACCACCCCCTGCGCATCCACTTTCCATTCCCCGTCCAACTCCGTCCAAACCCATCCAGTCAGCTTCGACTTCCGCGCCACTTTGCCCCCAGCCTCAAAGTAATACCACCGCAACCCCTCTCCCGCCTCATCCACCCGCCACACCACCGCCTCCAGCTGGTGCTCCAGCCCCTCCCGTTCAGCCTCAGTCAACGCCACCTTCTCGCGCGGCTCCCCCTTCGCATACTTCGCCTCAGGCAGCCGCCCCTCCCGAGTCTCTGTCACCGCCAGACGCGCCTGAATCTCCTTTTCCACCGCCTCCACCGCCTTCGCCTGCCCATGCTTGACCAAGCGCTTCTTCATCGTCTCCAACGACTCCAGATAAGCGGCATCCGCTTTCTTCCCAGCTTCAACTCGCTCCTTCCTCCACGCCTTCCGCAACTGCACCAGTTCTATCGGCCCCGCTCCTCCCTCCTGGCCCGTCAACCCCGATACCGTCAAAACCAAAATCAAAGTGGAGTGCATCACATTCATCGGACGGAATATTATTTCGATATTGTTCTTTTTAACCAACCTCCCACCCAAACGCAATCCTAATCCCTCCTCTCCCCCAAAGTACCACCCCTGTACCAGGCGTGTCCCCAAAAACCTCCGCCCCTACCTCCCTCCCCGACTCCCCACCAGCCGCTCAAAGATCGGCGACGCCATCAACGTCGTCACCACCGCCATGATCACCAGCGTCGCAAACAGCCCCTCGGAAATAATGCCCCGCTGCAGCCCAATATTGATGATGATCAACTCCATCAACCCTCGCGCATTCATCAAGATCCCAATCCCCATCGCCTCCCTCCCCGAGATCCCAGTCGCCCTCGCCGCCAGCGTGCACGCCACCCATTTTCCCAGCACCGCCGCCACCAAAACCGCCCCGCACATCCCCCATAAGAACCACGAATTCAGCAATCCAATCTTCGTGTTCAACCCCGAGTAAGTGAAAAACAACGGCAGCAGCAGCGCCACCGTCAACGGCTGAATCCGCGCCATCAAATCCCGCGTCACCACCCCCCGTGGCATCGCCGCCCCCATCACAAATGCCCCAAACACCGCGTGCAGCCCGATCTTGTCCGTGAACCACGCCCCCAGCGCCATCATCGCCAACCCCACCACCAATCCCGCCTCCGTCAGCACCTCCTCCTTCACCAGCCACCGCGCCACCCACGCCAGCATGGGCCGAAAGATGAGCAGCGTCACCGTCACATACCCCACCGCTCCCCCAATGTTGTAAATCGAGTGACCTATGTCCCCGTCAAAACTCGCCAACACCACCGCCAACAAAAGCCACGCCATCGCGTCGTCGATTGCCCCCGCCCCGATCGCCACCGTCCCCATCGTCGTTCCCGTCAGCCCCTTGAAATGAATGATCCGCGCCAGCATCGGAAACGCCGTGATGCACATCGACGCCCCCAAAAACAGCATCGCCTCACTCAACTTCGTCTTCTCCGGAAACAACTCCGTCTGATGAAACAACACCCAAGCCAACCCCGCCCCCAACAAAAACGGCGTCACCATCCCCGCCACCGACACCGCCACACTGCTCTTGAACTTCTCCCGCACAATGTCCACCCGAAACTCCATCCCCACCACGAACATATACAACGCCAACCCCAACTGCGACGCCGGAAACAAATAGCAACTCGTGTCCCGCGCCTTCTGCGTCGCATCCCACGGAAACAACCA
>JAIYDW010000223.1 GCA_027487315.1 Verrucomicrobiaceae bacterium
ACGGTGGTGCAGGCGGAGATTTTGGAGAGTCATGCCAAACTGGTGAGGCCTGGCGGGAAGCTGGTGTATGCAACGTGCAGTATTTTGCCGGCGGAGAATGAGCGGCAGGTGGAGAAGTTCTTGGCTGCACATGCGGGGGAGTGGGTGCTGGAGGAGGAGATGCACATTCGTCCGGGGCAGTCGCCGGGGAGTGACGGGTTTTATGCGGCGCGGTTGGGGAGGGGGGAGATCAAGGCTCCCGAAGCAAGTGGGATGAGTCCAACGGCAACGAGCGCAGAGGCAGCGGCGGAGGGGTGACGCCTTTCTGGTGCCGGAACCGGATTACTCGGCTTTGGTTTCGATGACTTCGCCACCGAGGGGGATGACAAGCTGGTCCCGCACTTTTTCGAAGGATCGTCCGCGGACGGAGGCGTGGATGTAGAGTTTTTGTTTGCGGTATTTGAGCTTCTTGCGGACTTTCTCCATTTCCGAGTCGTCGACCGCATCTTGGAAGTCGGCAAACCAGTAAATGGTGTCTGCCTCCATGACTTCCTTGCTCATGAGAGCGGAGGAAGCGTACTGAATGCCGTTGTAATCGATGAAGGAGGTATTGGAGCGATTGACCATCTGTTGGTAGATGGCTTCCAAGGGCATGGGTCTGGTAGGATCGTATTTGAGTTTGGCGTATTCCGTGCGGAGGGTGGTCATGTCGTCTTTGCTTTCCCAATACTGCCAGAATTTGCTGAAACGTTCGTCATTTACCTTGATGACCCGGTCTTCGACATCTTTGGGGGGCGTCTTGAGGCCGCAGCCGAAATAGAGCACGAGGGGACTGCCTCTGGCGACTTTATCGAGTTCCTTGGCGACGATCGGGAGGAACTTGGTCATGGAGCGGGAGACGTCCATGACGACGGCGATTTTCCGAGTGTCCTTGAGTTCCTTGCCGAACATCATGAGGGGTTTGAAGGCGATGCCGGAGAGGCCGCCGATGCCACTGCCGCTGCCGAAGCCTCCACCCATGCCTGCTTTGCCGAAGCCGCCGCTGAGACCTCCGCCGCCGAGGGTGCTGGACATGGTAGGGATGTCGAGCATGTCCGGGGGCATTTCCGGAAGGGTGATTTCCGAGTTGATGCTGTTGCTGACGATTTTCTTCATCGGCATCTTTTTATTCAGCGTGGAACGCTTTTTTTGCTGCACTTGATGCTGCATGTCGGCGGAGGCAGCCGCGCCTTGGGCGGTGCCACCACCGGGAAGGAAGTCGATGTCAGATTGCGTCATTTGGGTGGCGACAACCATGAGACCGGCGAGGAGGAGCAAGCCGACGTGGATAAGGATGCTGATGGTCAGCGAGCCCCCTCCGATGTTCCTCCAGAATTTGATGAAGGGGTGGCGGGCCTTGGGAGGGGGAGGTTGCTCGTTCATCGAATTAGAGACTGCTGCTGGCGAGTATGAGGTTCGAGCGTCGTGAACGCAAGATTCAAGATTTGAGCCAGAAAGGAGGGGAAGGAGTGAGGATTTAGGTGAGATTGGTGTTATTTTTTGGGTATTTTGGGCGTATTTTCTTGTGGATCAGATGTTTGTTTGGTTGTGATCATGAGGAAGATTATCGTTTGTTTGACTGGCTTGTGGATGCTGGCATTGCCAGCCGGGGCAGCTGCGCCATTGGAGGAGGATTTTCGCAAGACGGTTGAGCCGTTGTTGTCGACGTATTGTTATGATTGTCATGCGGACGGGGTGGATAAGGGGGACTTCAGCATGGATTCTTATGAGTCGCTGAGCGCGCATTTGGAGGATCGGGAGATGTGGTTGCGGGTGTGGGACAATTTGAGGTCGCATTTGATGCCACCGGCGGACAAGGAGCAGCCGTTGGATGCGGAGCGGGCGAAGTTGGCGGGTTGGATTGAGCGGAATGTGTTCAAGTTGGACCCTGAGAATCCGGATCCCGGGCGGGTGACGATCCGGCGAATGAACCGTCAGGAGTATCGGAACACGATTAAGGACCTGCTGGGGGTGGAGTTTAATGTCGATGATGCGCTGCCGCCGGATGACACGGGGTATGGGTTCGATACCATTGGAGATGTGTTGTCCATTTCGCCGATGCTAATGGAGAAGTATTTGGATGCGGCGCGGAAGATTGTGGAGGTGGCGGTGAAGCCACATAAAGCGGAGTTACCGAAGATCGTTATCAGCGGGGATGAATTGAAGGCGCCGGCACCGCTGAAGAAGACAGGGAAGGGGCTGCCATTCAATCAACCCACGGAAGTGACAAAGAAGAAGGTGGTGGAGCATGCGGGGGAGTATCAGGTGACGGTCGACTACCAGACGACGGGTTCGGAAGAGGCGACGAGTCATGCTGCGACGGTGGGCTTGAAAGTGAATGGTCAGGAGGTGGATGTGGAGTCGCTGGGATGGGACAATCGGAACAGTGTGAAGTTTTCAACGAAGGTGAAACTGACAGAGGGGGAGAACCGGATTGCGTTGGTGACGAAGGAGACGGAGAAGCCTTTGGAGGGTGAGAACTCGCTGACGTTGGTGGTCAATCGCGTTACGATGACAGGGCCGCTGGACGGGAGGGTGAAGGTTTATCCGAAGGATTATTATCGGGTGTTTTACAAGGGTGGCGCGCCGAAAGAGCCGGCGGAGCGGGAGGCTTATGCGAGGGACATTTTGCGACGGATAGCGGATCGGGCGTTTCGGCGTCCGGTGGATGAAGCGACGTTGGACCGGTTGATGGTTTTGTATGGCGGGGCTGCGAAGGAGCCGAAGACGGTTTTTGAAGAAGATGTGGGGTATGCGATGACGGCGGTGCTGGCATCGCCGAAGTTCTTGTTCCGGGCTGAGATTCAACCTGAGCCGAACAATCCGGCGAAGGTGGTGCCGGTGGATGAGTTTGCGTTGGCGTCGAGGCTGTCGTACTTTTTGTGGAGTTCGCTGCCGGATGCGGAGTTGTATGAACTGGCTGAGGCGGGTGAGTTGAGGGCGAATTTAGCGGATCAGGTGGATCGGATGCTGGATGATCCGAAGTCGATGAGGTTTGTGGAGGATTTTGTGGGGCAGTGGTTGCAGACAAGGGACGTGCCGGGGATCAACGTGGATCCGAGGCGGGTGTTGGGGATCAGGGATTTGGTGGATGCGTTCAAGGTGTTTGGGGCGAAGCAGCGGAGGGCCATGAAATTGGAGACGGAGTTGTTTTTTGCGAACCTGGTCAAAGAGAACCGTAGCGCGCTGGAGATGTTCACGGCGGACTATTCGTATTTGAATGAGGCTCTCGCGGAGTACTATGGGATCGAAGGAGTGAAGGGGGATGTGATGAGGAAGGTGTCGTTGCCAAAAGACAGTCATCGGGGTGGGGTGCTGACTCACGGAAGTTTGTTGGTGGTGACTTCGAATCCGACGCGGACGAGTCCGGTGAAGCGGGGGCTTTTTGTGTTGGAGAATCTTTTGGACACGCCTGCACCCCCAGCTCCGCCGAATGTGCCGGCGCTAGAGGATGCGAAGAAGGGAGCGAAGAAGAAAATGACGATGCGGGAGATGATGGTGGTGCATCGTGAGAAGGCGTTGTGTGCTTCTTGTCATGCGCGGATGGATGACTTGGGGTTGGCATTGGAGAATTTCAATGCGGTGGGGATGTTCCGCGAGGATGAGGGCGGAGAGAAGATTGATACGGCAGGCCGGCTGATCACGGGGGAGAAGTTCTCGACGGTGGCGGAGTTGAACCAGATCCTGGCGACATCAAGGCGGGCGGATTTTTACCGATGTATCACGTCGAAGATGCTGACGTATGCGCTGGGGCGTGGGACGGAGTATTTTGATGCGCCGACGATTGACCATATTTCGGCGGAGTTGGAGAAAAACGGGGGCAAGCTGAGGACATTGATCCATGGCATTGTGCAAAGCGTTCCTTTTCAAAAGCGCCGTGGGGACGGTGCGCTTTAACCTAACAAGCTGACTTTTATCTCATGAAACATTCTTCTTCTTTAGTCACGGGTCGACGGTCTTTTTTGCGCGGACTGGGCACTTGTTTGAGTTTGCCAGCGATGGAGTCGCTGCTGCCGATGCGGTTGGCTGCGGCGGAGGCTGGAGGAGCGGTGACGGCATCCGGCGCGCCGCTGCGGATGGCGTTTCTGTACATCCCGAACGGAGTGATTTTGGACAAGTGGCGCCCGGTGGGTGAGGGGAAGGATTTTCAGTTTGGGGCGACGATGGAGCCGCTTGCCAAGCACAAGGAGAGCTTGCAGATTTTCACCGGATTTGAGCATGCGAATGGTTGGGCGGGCAAGGATGGGGGAGGTGACCATGCGCGGGCGAATGCGACGGTGTTGACGGGGGTGCGGCCTAAGAAGACGTCGGGGTCGGACATTCAGCTGGGGATGTCGGTGGATCAGGTGGCGGCGAGAGAGGTGGGGTCGGCGACGCGGTTCAAGTCGCTGGAGTTGACCTGTGATGCGGTGCGTGCGTCCGGGGGTTGTGACTCGGGGTATTCGTGCGCGTATCAGTTCAACTTGTCGTGGCGGAGCGAGACGCAGCCGGCGACGCCGGAGCCGAGTCCGAGGCTGGTGTTTGAGCGGTTGTTTGGATCGGGCAACAAGGAGGAGCGAGCGAAGTCATTCATGGCGCGTCAACAGAAGCAGAAGTCGATTTTGGATTTTGTGATGGAGGATGCGAAGGCGATGAGCAAGCAACTGGGGAGGAATGATCAGAACAAGCTGGACGAGTATTTGACGGGGGTGAGGGAGATTGAGCAGCGGATTGCGAGCATGGAGAAGTTTGGTCCTCCGCCTGATCCTGGGAGTGAAGCGCCGGAGGAGGGGGTTCCGGGGGGCTACGAGGCGCACGTGCGTTTGATGATGGACATGCAGGTGCTGGCTTTTCAGACGGATAGCACGCGGATTTCGACGTTGTTGCTGGCCCATGACGGGAGCAATCAGACGTTCAAGGAGATCGGGGTGCCAGATGGTCACCATAGTCTTTCGCATCACCAGGGGGATGCGGGGAAGATCGCGAAGCTTGAGAAGATCGATCTATTTTATGCGCGCCAATTTGCGTATTATCTGGATCAGATGAGCCGGGTGAAGGATGCTCAGGGAGGGAGTTTGCTGGACAACTCGATGGTGGTGTATTGCGGAGGTTTGTCAGATGGCAATCGGCACCGGCATGATGATCTTCCGGTGATTGTGGCGGGCAAGGCGGGCGGGCGATTTGAGGCCGGGAGGCATGTGAAACTGGGGAGCAACACGCCGATGTCGAATCTGCATCTTCGGTTGCTGAAGGAGATGGGGTGCAAGACGGACCGCTTTGGTGATGCGACGGAGATGCTGAAGATGATCTGATTAGCGGATAGGCGGATAGAGGGTGTTTTTGGTTGGGTCGTCTGGGAGGTAGAGGACCCAGAGGGGCTGGCCGGAGCGGCGGGTGGAGAGGGTGGAGTCGAAGGAGCTGAGGGTGCCTTCGTGGAGTTGGTTTTCGACTTGGAAATGGTAAATCAATTTGCGAGCGTATTCGTCGTTGATGCGGTTACTGGAGTCGAGGCCGACGGAGTGGACGTGGCCAGCGACGGCGGTCCCGTGTTTGAAGGCTTTGAGGGTATTGCTGGCCTGGGTGAGTCCGAGGCGGAGCATGCCGAATCCACCGAGGGCGAAGAAAAGAGGGAAGAGGGTAGCCCAGGGGGAGGCGAAGAAAATGGCGATGGCCATGAGGGAGCCAAAGGTGAAGAAGATGAGGCCGACCCAGGTGGCAACGTTTCCGGTGAGACGAGTGCGAAGGGCGAAGCCTTTGGGGAGCACGCGTGGCGTAGTGGGCGGCGGGGGGCCGAGTTCCATGCCGGGCAACGGCGGCATCGGGCCGCCACAGGACGTGCACTGGCTTTGCCATGAGGTGTAGTGGGTGTTGCACCAGCCGCAGGTGATCATGGGGATTCGGTATCGGATGGGGAAGGAGAAGGCAAGGGAGAGGTTATCCGACTTTAGGCCTAGGCCGTTCGTCGGATGGGCGGCCATGGGGTGAGGCTGGACAAGC
>JAIYDW010000228.1 GCA_027487315.1 Verrucomicrobiaceae bacterium
AGAATGTATTCGATGCCGCGCCGGGCGAGTTCGGCGAGTGAGATTTCCCGGGCCTCACAAACCTTTTTGGCCTTGGCGAAGACCTCGTCCGGCAATTGGATCTGAGTGCGTGTCATGCCAACAGTTTGACAGCATTTTGAATGCCGTCAAACTGTGGGTTGGTGGGGCGAAGTGAGGTTGGCGGGTGCGAAAGTTTTTCAGCAGACATCTTGCTGCTTGAGCGCGGGTCATTGTGCATAGTGGGGGGTGATTGATGATGCGTTCATGATGGAGCGGGTGCCGGCGGAGCTGATGGATCGGCTTTGGGCGGGGGGGTGGCGGCATTTTGGAACGTTGTTTTTTCGCTACGGGACGCAGGAGGATGAGGAGGGTGGGTTGGATGTGATTTGGCCTTTGAGGATCGATTTGGAGCGGTTTGAGTTTTCGAAGAGTCAGCGGCGGGTGCTGCGGCGGAATGCGGATGTGGAGGTGGTGTTTCAGCCGGCGCAACGGAGTGCGGAGGCGGAGGCGTTGTTTGAGCGGCACAAGGGGCGGTTCACGCGGAATGTGCCGGAGGGGCTGGGGAGTTTTCTTTCAGCGGAGCCGGCGACCGTGCCTTGTGAGTGCGTGGAGTGTCGGGTGACGATGGGGGGGGAACTGGTGGCGCTGAGTTTTCTGGATGTGGGGGTGGAGAGTGCGTCTTCGGTGTATGGGGTTTTTGAGCCGGAGCTGGGGCGGCGGAGTTTGGGGGTGTTGACGATACTGAAGGAGATCGAGCACAGTCGGGCGCGGGGGTGCCGGTGGTATTATCCAGGGTATGCGACCCAGGGGTCGAGTGCGTATGACTACAAGAAGCAGTTTGGGGCGCTGGAGTTTTTGGACTGGGCGAGCGGGGAGTGGCGTGACTTGCGCGGGGCGTAGGACTGCGCTTTGGTGACGGCTTATGTCCAACCGCAAAGGCATCGTTTTGGCCGGAGGCTCCGGCACCCGGCTTTATCCACTCACTATCGCTGTCAGCAAGCAATTGATGCCTGTGTATGACAAGCCGATGATTTATTATCCGATTTCGGCGCTGATGCTGGCGGACATTCGGGACATTCTCATTATCTCGACGCCGCATGATTTGCCGAATTTTCGCAAGCTGCTGGGCGATGGGTCGCAGTGGGGGGTGAGGTTTGAGTATGCGGAGCAGCCGAAGCCGGAGGGGCTGGCGCAGGCGTTCATCATTGGGGAAGAATTCATTGATGGGGGTAAGGCGGCGCTGGTGCTGGGGGACAATCTTTTTTATGGGTCGCAGTTCCGTAAGGCGATCGAGAGTGCGGGGGAGCAGGAGAGCGGGGCGACGATTTTTGGTTATTACACGGCGACGCCGGAGGACTATGGAGTGGTCGAGTTTGACGCGAGCGGGAAGGCGATTTCTTTGGAGGAGAAGCCTGAGAAACCGAAGAGCAACTATGCGGTGCCGGGGATTTACTTTTATGACGAGCAGGTGTGTGAGATCGCGCGTGGGTTGAAGCCGTCGAAGCGGGGTGAGTTGGAGATCACGGACTTGAATCGCATCTATTTGGACAAGGGAGAGATGCGGGTGGAGGTGTTGGGGCGGGGGACGGCGTGGCTGGATACGGGGTCGCCGGATGCGCTGGCGGAGGCGACGGATTTTGTGAAGGTGATTCAGCATCGGCAGGGGCTCAAAATCGCGTGCCTGGAGGAGATTGCCTACAACAAGCGGTGGATCAGCAAGGCGGAGCTGCTGGATACGGCGGAGCGTTTGGGGAAGACGGAGTATGCGGTGTACTTGAAGAAGTTGGCGCAGTATGATCGGGCGTTTGGGGACTTGGGGCCGGTTGTTTGACGTAAGGCCATGTCATTGAGCCGCTTTTACCTTGCTGCCGATCAGTGGTCGGAGGGTGGGGTGATGCGGTTGGGGGAGGAGGAGGCGCACCACTGCACGCGGGTGCTGCGGAAGCGGGTGGGGGATGAGGTGGAGGTGTTTGATGGGTGCGGGCGGGTGGCGCGGGCGCGGATCTCGGTGGCGAAGAAGGAGGTGGTGGAGGTGCAGGTGGAGTCGGAGAGGCGGCATGAGGCGCTGGGGCATGAGGTGCATGTGCTGCCGGCTTTGATTAAGGGTGAGGCGTTTGAGTGGCTGCTGGAGAAGGCGGTGGAGCTGGGGGCGGCTTCGGTGAGGCCAGTGATCACGGCGAATTCGGTGGTGCAGTGGGATGCGGCGCAGGGGGAGAAGAAGATGGCGAAGTGGCGCCGGCACATGCTGGAGGCGGCGAAGCAGTGTCACACGCCGTTTTTGCCGGAACTGCGGGAGCCGGTGGTGCTGGAGGAAGCGCTGCGGAGTTCGGAGGGGGACGTTTTGAAGCTGGTGCCGGCTTTGTTTGGGGAGGTGAAGTCGCTGGCGGGGGCGGTGGGGGAATGGGGAGTGGGGAGCCGACGGGCGATGGTGTTGATCGGGCCGGAGGGGGATTTTTTGGAGGGGGAACTTGAGGCGGCGGTGGCGGCGGGGTTTCAGCCGGTGACGCTGGGGCCGTTGATTTTGAGGGCGGAGACGGCGGTGGTGGCGACGTTGGGGTTTTTGACGCAGGTGTGGGTGGGGGAGAAGTGATTATCCCGAACCCCGAAGTTGGAGGCACCCGATATGCTTGAGCATTGGCTGCTCAAGGCTTTCCACTCCTTGGGCGGCATCCTAAAAGATGCAGCCGCTGCGGACTGGAAAGCCTTGAACAACCAAGCCTCTGCGCCTCTCAAGCACCTCGAACTTCGGAATTCGGGATTCGGGATTATTCGACAGCGGGTTTTTTCTTGCCTTTGCCTTGGCCTTTTTTGCCGCCCTTGGCTTTGGCGGGTGCCTCGGTGGGGGTGTTGGGAGTGGGCATGGGGGCTTTGATTTCGGTTTGCCAGGCGTGGAGTTTGGCGAGCAGGGTTTTGGCTTGGTCTGGCTGTGTGCTGGCGAGGTTGGTGGTTTCGCCGATGTCGTCTTTGAGGTTGTAGAGTTCGAGGTGTTTGTCTTCCATGAACTCCATGAGTTTCCAGTCGCCGTTGATGATGGTGGCGACGGGGGTGGTGCGCCAGGTGTTGGCGCCGGCGCCGAGGTAGCCGGGGAAGTTTTGGAAGATGGCGGCGCGCTTGAGGGTGGTGCTGGGGTTTTTGAAGAGGGGGACGAGGCTTTCGCCGTCTTGTGGTTGGTCGGCGGGGGCTTGGGCGGCGGCGATTTCGACCAGGGTGGGGTAGAGATCGACATGGATGGTGGGGATGTTGCAGGTGGTTGCGGGTGGGGTGACGCCGGGCCAGCGGACGATGAACGGGACGCGGGTGCCGCCTTCGTAGAGGCTGCCTTTGCCGCTGCGGAGGGGGGTGTTGTCGGTGACGTCGCCGCCTTTTTTCATGAGGCCTTCGCGTTCGTAGCCGCCGACGCCGCCGTTGTCGCTGGTGAAAATGAGAACGGTGTTGTCGCTGAGTTTGAGTTCATCGAGCTTGGCCATGATGCGACCGACGCTTTCGTCGACGCTGGCGATCATGGCGGCGTAGACGGGGTCGTTGTGACCGGCGACGCCGGGCTTGGCATTGAATTTCTCGATGAGTTTCTTTTTGGCCTGGTAGGGGGAATGAACGCCGAAGTGGGGGAGGTAGAGGAAGAAGGGCGAGTCTTTTTTGCGCTGGATGAAATCGAGGGCTTTGTCGGTGAGGAAGTCGGCGAGGTAGGCGTCTTTGGGGCTGTCGGTTTTGGGGTTGGTCTGGAAGTTGATGTGTTTGCCGTCGGAGACGAGGGCTTCGTCAAAGCCGCGTTCGCCGGGGTGATGGCCGCTGCTTTCGCCGAGGTGCCATTTGCCGAACATGGCGGTGGCGTAACCGGCGGCTTTGAGGGGTTGGGGGAGGATGGTGATGTTGAGGGGGAGGCTGGTGACGTTATCGGCGGGGCGGAGGGGGCGGGTTTGCCAGTCGAAGCGGTCGATGCCGCCGACGGTGTAGATGCCGGTGCGGGGACCGTATTGGCCGCTCATGAGGGCGGCGCGGGTGGGCTGGCAGTTTTGGGCGTGGTGATGGCTGGTGAGTTTGAGGCCCTGGGTGGCGAGTTTGTCGATGTTGGGGGTCTCGTAGTAGGTGCTGCCGAAGGTGCCGGTGTCGGTGTAGCCGAGGTCATCGGCCATGATGAAGATGATGTTGGGCTGAACGGCGAAAGCGGAGGCGGCTGAGAGAGCGAGGGCCAGGAGGGCGAGGCGTTTCATGGGCGCTGAAACTGGCGGGGTGGCTGAGTTCTTTCGACGGAATGCCCTGAAGACTGATTCGATGATCAAAGGACACTTGCGAGTTCGCGCATGGGGATGCCGTGGGTGGCGAGGTAGTGTTTGACGTCGGCGACGGTGTATTCGCCGAAGTGGAAGATGCTGGCGGCGAGGACGGCGTCGGCTTTGCCCTCGCGGAGGACGTCGACCATGTGATCGAGATTGCCTGCGCCGCCGCTGGCGATGACGGGGATGGTGACGGCCTCGCTGACGGCGCGGGTGAGGGCGATGTCGTAACCGGCTTTGGTGCCGTCGGCGTCCATGCTGGTGAGGAGGATTTCACCGGCGCCGCGGCGGCAGACTTCGGCGGCCCATTCGACGGCGTCGAGTTCGGTGGGGTGGCGTCCGCCGTGGGTGTAA
This sequence comes from Verrucomicrobiaceae bacterium, assembly GCA_027487315.1. Taxonomy (GTDB): domain Bacteria; phylum Verrucomicrobiota; class Verrucomicrobiia; order Verrucomicrobiales; family Verrucomicrobiaceae; genus JAGRPD01. The sequence continues at coordinate 4,629 of JAIYDW010000228.1, forward strand.
ACGGTCCAGGAGCCGTGGGCGTTGCGTTTGGCGTCGATGGCGACGACGAGGCACTGGCAGCCGAAGGCTTCGGCGGCTTCGTCGATGACGTGGGGGGTCTTCACTGCTGCGGTGTTGATGCCGACTTTATCGGCGCCGGCGAGGAGCATTTCGCGCATGTCAGCGACGGTGCGGATGCCGCCGCCGACGGTGAGGGGCATGAAGCAGGAGGCGGCGGTGCGGGCGACGACGTCGATCATGGTTTTGCGCTCTTCGTGGGAGGCGGTGATGTCGAGGAAGACGAGTTCGTCAGCGCCCTGGGCGTTGTAGATTTTGGCGCACTCCACGGGATCACCGGCGTCGCGGAGTTCGAGGAATTGAGTGCCTTTGACGACACGGCCTTCTTTGACGTCGAGACAGGGGATGATGCGTTTGGTGAGCATGGAGGGGGGCAGGCTAGAGGTGCGGGGCGGAGAGTCAACTGCGCGCATGCACAACGACTTTGAAGGCGGTGCCGGGGCCTTCGGGGAGGAGGAGGTGGTGGTCGGCGGGGGTGCGGGGGGTGACGTTTTGGGATTGGAGGAAGGTGGATTGGGTGTCGTAGAAGGTTTCGTGGAGGCCGAGGTCGCGGGTCCAGGTGCGGTAGTCGGTGAAGTTGATGTCGGCGGTGAGGTCCTGGCGGCCGATGTTTTGGTAGAGGGCGGGGCCTTCGATGCGTTGCTGCATGAAGTAGCCACGGAGGGTTCCGCGTGGGCGGCGATGGTAGAGGGTGGGGAAGGTGTCGCCGTAGTCGATGGTGAGCATTTGGCCGGATTTCCAATGGGGGGTCCAGGTGGTGAGCCAGTCGTGGATGGAGGTATGGACTTCGATGCGTTGGCCGGGGGCGAAGGTGTGGGTGGGGATGGAGATGGGTTCGCAGTCGCGGAGTTCCTCGGTGACGGTGCCGTTTGGGGAGGTGTGGACCCAGACTTCCTGCCACTGGGTGCCGGTCCATTGCAGGAGGCGGCAGGGGAAGGCGTCGAGGAGTTCGTTGTGGTAGATGAGGGCGTGGCCGTTGGCGGCTTGGAGGGCGTCTTCGAGGCGGGTGTGCCAGGTGATGGAGGTTCCGAGGAGGGTTTGCTGCTGGGCTTTGAGGACGGGTGAGGTTTCGACCATGTGCCAGCGGAGTCGGCGGCGGGTCCACCAGCCGAGTTCGGTACGGATCTGATGCATGAGGGTGCCGGTGCCGGCTCCGATTTCGATGACGTTTTGGAGGCTGGGGTTGAGGGCGGTTTTCAGCCAGTGGGCGATGCCTTGGCCGAGGAGGGAGGAGAGGGTGGCGCTGGTGCTGAAGTCACCGTGGCGCCCGACGGTTTGGATTTTCCGGCTGTAGTAACCGCGCTGGGGATCGAAGAGAGCCCGCTGCATGAAGCGGTGGAAGGGCTCAGCCTGCATAGGCGGCGATGACTTCTTCGGCGATGATTTGCAGGCCTTCGCGGACGACGGGTTCGGGTTGGGAGAAGGTGATGCGGAGGCACTGGTGGGCGTGGGGCCAGGGTTCGGCGAGGCCGAAGAAGAAGTAGTGGCCGGGGACGACGAGGACTTTGCGGCGTTTGAGGCGCTGGTAGAGTTCGGCGGCGGTGATGGGGCTGTCTTTAAGCCAGAGCCAGAGGAAGAAGGCGCCTTCGCTGGCGTGGAGGGCGTAGGGGACGCGGTCGCCGAGAGCTTCGCGGAGGAGGCGGTTGGCGAGTTGGCTTTTGGCCTGGTAGAAGGGACGGATGATTTCGCTGGCGGAGCGGGTGAGTCGGTCGCCCTCCAGGAGGGGTTGCAGGAGGGCCTGGCCGATGTTGCCATTGGCGAGGGCGAGCACGGCGTTCATGTTGGCGAGGGCCGCGGTGACGCGGGGGTGGGCGACGATGATGGAGGTGCGGACACCGGGGAGGCCGAGTTTGGAGAGGCTGATGGAGACGATGAGGTTCTCGTCCCAGACGGGTGTCCATTCGGTGTAGATGGCGCCGGGGAAGGGCATGCCGTAGGCTTGGTCGAGGATGAGGGGGATGCTGTGGGAGGCGGCGATTTGGCGGAGTTGTGTGAGTTCTGAGTCGCTGATGACGTTGCCGGTGGGGTTGGTGGGGCAGGAGAGGCAGAGGGCGGCGATGTCGGGAGTGAGGGCGGTGCGGAGGCGATCGAAGTCGATGCGGTATTTGAAGGTGTGGTCAGGGAGTTCTTCGATGGCGCCGGGGATGGAGACGAAAGCGTCGGGGTGGAGGGCTTGGTTGGCGTAGCCGATGTATTCGGGGGCGATGGGGAAGAGGATTTTCTTTTGGCCATCGTGACCGGCGAGGAGGGTGAAGAGGTCGAAGAAGGCGGCCTGGCCACCGGGCATGACGACGATGTTTTTTTCGGTGCAGGTCCAACCGCACTGGCGCTGGAGGAAGGCGGCGATGGCGTGGCGGAAGATGGGGCTGCCGCCGGGGGGGTCGTAATTGACGAGGGCGCGATCGAGGCGGTCGGGTTCGTTTTCGAGGAGGTGCCGCCATTGATCCCGCCAGAGGGACTGCATTTCGGGGATGGCGGAGGGGTTGCCGCCGCCGAGCATGCGCATGTCCGGTTCCGAGGACATGGCGCGACCGAGGTCTTCCATCAATTCCTGGATGCCGCAGGGGCCTCCCAGTTTTTCACCCAAGGCGGAAAAAGAGATCATTCACTGCCATCATGCACGTCTCCGACCCAGGCGCGCAAGTCAAACCGCGACGCTATGGAGAGTCGGCAGGAAAAGGGTTGGCAATGAGCCTTTTAGAAACTTCTACCTCGAGAGGGTTTGGATCTGAGCCGGCCAACCAGGCGACTCCGAGGAAGGCCGCGGCAGATAGCAAGAGACTACAGAGGATGGCTGCTGTTCGTGTGCCAGGACTTCTGATTGCCGGGTGAGAATTTAAAATTGAAGCAATGCGACGGTGAAAGCGATTGGAGGAGCTGCGTTTTGCGAATCCAATGCCTGCGGGACAATGTAGCCCCTGGTTTGAGACAATGAGTTGGAGCAGATCTGCGGCGTAGTCTGCGGGGTCGGTCTGACCAATGGCGGCTTGGTCTGCTTGAAGTTCAATCTCTTCTTTCCAACAGTGACGAAGGGACCAAGTGAGCGGGTGAAACCAGAAAACAACGGTGAATAAGTCGAGTAGCATGCCCCAGTACGCATCGTGGTTGAGGGCGTGATACCATTCGTGACGAAGTGCTGCTTGGCGCTGCCGAGGTGTCCAATCCATCCAGTCAGTGGGCAGCATTATTTGGCTGGGTAGGGTCGGCAAGGAGGCTGGGCCCCACGAGCAATGGGAAATTCGAAAAAACCTAGAGACGTCAACGACCGACAAGCTGAGCGTGGTGGCGGCTTCTTGAAGAACTGTGTGTGGGAGAGCTGCACTTGCCTTTCTCCAGACTGCGACTTTGTGGATTTGAACTGCCATTTGAAGGAGCCCGAGTGCGACCCCGATGCACCAGACACAACCCAGGCAGTCAATTGCTGAGCTGGATTCCAGGTGGTGCAGTGGGGCGAAGTCGATGCCAACGAAATCGAGCAGAGCGGTTTCAGGCCACAGCCAAATCCAGACCGGCAAGCTAAGAACCAGAAGAATGGTGAACTGCAAAAAATGACGCTTCCAAGGGCCTGCTCTGGCGGCCATGACTGGGGCGAGCAGCAGTAGGACCGAGGCGATTAGGAAGAAACGAGTCATTGCGAGAGGTCCTCTTTTGAATTGGCATTGCTGAGTGCTTTGTCGCGGTGCGCGTCAATCAAGCGCTGCAACTCTGCTATCTCATTCGAGGACATTCGACGCTCAGACGGATCCAGGAGATTCGCCACAAGCTCGGAAGGAGAGTCATCAAAGAAAGTATTCAGCAATCGGTTCAACGCGCCTTTTCGAGCCAATTGGACGGGCTGGCGTGGTTCGTAGACGTGGTTGCGAAGGCCTTCGGGTTTGGAAACTCGCGCATGACCTTTGTCCACGAGGACCCCCAAAAGTGCCCGCACTGATGAGTAAGTTGGATTGCCGGAGAGATGATCTTGAACCTGGATGGCAGTCGCCCGGTTTAAGCGGTAGAGCACCTCCATGGCTTCCCTTTCTTTACGGGAGAGCTGGTCGTGAGTTCCAGTGGACATGACAGGCGAAGTTTGGCTGTGAATATGAGGGTGAGCAAGCATCAATGCAGAAAAAACTGCACTTCATGTTGACAGGTATTGTGAAGTGTAGAAAAATCTGCACATGCTCAAGAATCTTTCGTCCTGTCTGTTAAAGATCGCTGCGGCCGCAGCGGTAACGTTGCTTGCCTCTCAGTGTACCTCCATTCCTCGAACAACCGCACCGGGGGCTCTGGTTGGCTACGCGCCGCCATCAACTCCTCAAGCCGTCGAGCGGGCAAAAATGAAAGAACGTCCTGGTCTGGGCACGGGCTTGGGTGATGAAATCAGCGACACGACCCAGACCACGTCGTTTTACTCGAAAGCCAAGGGCATTCCTGATCAAACCGCCAGCTTCCACTACAATGACGATGAAGGTGCAAAGTTGATGGCCAAACAAGTAGGACGTGTTTCCCATCATTCGGGGGCATTCGAATTGATGCCGAAGCGGCTGAAAGTGAGTTTGGTTTCAGGTTGGCAAGGCGGGGGGCCGGCCTATCCACGTTATGAAGCGGGGGGAGAAGTTTTTGTGATCGGACAACCGGGTCAGACTTACGGCATTCGTCTGGAGAACACCGGAAAGGAATCCGTGATGGCGGTTGTCTCGGTGGATGGCCTTGATGTCAGAACAGGCAAGTCGGCTTCGGTAAAGGCCACTGGATACGTGATTGGGCCGGGAAAGTCAGCGGTAATCGAGGGCATGCAGGCCGGGGGCGTGATGCGGGCATTCAAGTTCTCTAAGGTGTCAGAATCCCAAGCCGCCAGGGCCTACGGCGAGAGAGGAGCACGAAACGTGGGGGTGATTGGGGTTGCTTTGTATGAAGAGGATACCGCCGCCCGGAAGAACGCGCTCCTTAGTGAGGGAGAGGTGAGACAGGGGGCGCAGGCGTTTTCGGCAGGCTTTTGATTCAGTCCTTGTCTCCGACCCAGGCGCGCAAGTCGAAGTCTTCGGCGACGTCTTCCATTTGCCAGCGCCCGTCGGCGTTGAGGCGGAAGGAGCCGACCCATTTTTGATGCCATTGGGCGGGGCCGATCATGCTGAGTTGGTGACCGGTGGCCATGCGGTAGAGGTGATACATTTCGCCGATGACGGGTTCGAAGCCGATGTGGCATTCGTAGATGAGCTTGTTCCAGTTGAAGGCGTCGATGACTTTGAGGTAGCGCTCGCGGAGTTCGACGAGTTCCTGCTGGAGTTCGCGCTCGACGCGGCTGATGCCCCGGGATTTGAAGGAGGTGAGGTCCTGGGGGACGATTCGGGCGGCGAGTCGCGAGGCGGGGTAGGGCAAGAAGGCGGCGCGCTTTTCGCCGGATTCCAGGGCGGCGTCGATGGGGTCAACGGGAGTTAGGTCGGACATGGGAGATGGGGCGGAGTAGGGCACGAGAAGATTATACGGGCTGGAAGCGTGTCTGGCTTCAAACGGATTTGGGAATGGGCCCCGCATTTGGGTGGGAGGGTTTTTGGTAGGGAGTGAAACAGGTTCGAAAGAGGGGAGCGGTCGGGATGGTTCTTTATTGGATGATTCGGATCGGCTTCGTTGTTTTCGCCCTTTTGTGTTTCGGGCCTGGCGTTCGAGGCGATGAGGTTGTGCTGCCTGCAAAGGGGGAGTTTCATTTGTTCTTATTGGTCGGTCAATCGAACATGGCGGGGCGGGGAGTGGTGGAGGAGGTGGACCGGGTGGCGCATCCGCGGGTACTGACACTGACGCAGGCGGGGAAATGGGTGCCGGCGGTGGATCCGATCCATTTTGACAAGGTGGCGGCGGGGGTGGGGCTGGGGAAGACGTTCGGGGAGGTGGTGGCGGAGGCGCGGCCCGGGGTGACGATTGGGTTGATTCCTTGCGCGGTGGGGGGCTCGCCGATTGATACTTGGCAGCCGGGGGTGTTTGACGAGGCGACGCGAAGTTTTCCGTGGGATGACATGATGAGGCGAATTCAGGTGGCGCTGCCGGCGGGGACTTTGAAGGGCATTCTCTGGCACCAGGGGGAGAGCGATTCGAAGCCGGAGCTGGCGCCGAGTTATGAAGCCAAGCTGCATGCTCTGATTGCCCGTTTTCGCGCGGCGACGGGGGCACCTGAGGTGCCGTTTGTGGTGGGGCAGATGGGTCGATTTGATGGCAAGCCTTGGGATCCTGAGCGGGAGGTGGTGGACCGGGCGCATCAGGCTTTGCCGAAGCGGGTGTCGAATGCGGCGTTTGTTTCCGCGGAGGGCTTGAAGGACAAAGGGGATCAGATTCACTTCGATGCGGAGTCGTATCGGGAACTGGGGAGGCGGTATGCGAAGGTTTACTTGGGGATGAGCGGGGTGAGGTGAGGAGTGGGGAGGCAGTAGAATCTTGCTCTTATCTTCAATGGGTTATCTCGAGCCTGACCTATTCATGAAACTCTACTGCGACTGGCTGCAAGCCCGCCTAGCCACTGTGAGCTTTCGCTACGTCTCGCTACGACTTTCATGAATAGGTCAGGCTAGATCTCATTCTCTTCTGGACGGCGATTGATTTCGGGGCGCTCGAATTGAGGTTGCCAAGCTTGGGGTGGTGTAACAGGGTTAGTTGGGGCTGGAGACCCGGGATGGAAGGGCAGGGGTGGGGGAGTTGCCGTTTGCGGTCTGGCAGATCTTTGTTCGATGAAAGTGTGCCTCACGCGCTTGGAAGTGCAGAGATAGGGAACCCAAATCAAGAGTGAGGGCAGTGATTTGATAAAGGTTTGAATCGACGACTTCAGATCCTCGAGGGCGATGCTTGGTATTTGGTGGCTAACCAAGGATACTCCAACGGTGTAGATGACGATGAAGATGAAGAAGATGGATTGGAGTGCAGGAAAGGAGGTCCGGCGCTGGAAGAATAAGATCATCAGCAGAATGTTGAATGGCACGATGGCGCTCTGAATGACTGTATCCGTGATCAGAAACGGCTCCCACAGAATATGATAAGCAGGGGATCCTTCGCGAGTAAGGTTTGACCAAGTTTCTTTATCTAACTGATTGAGCGAATCGAGGCAGTTCCAGATTCCTGCGGGGGCTCTCAAGACGATGCCAATGCCCAAGAGCCAAAGCCACCCTCCCAAGCCGGGCCCAAGGTGTGAGCCTGATCTGGCAAACGGTTTTGGGCGAGGGTCCCAAAAATACACCACGAAACAAAATACTAGCGATGCCAAGAATGAGAGAACGCAGAGGACGATGAGCGTCCCGGGTGGGCTGAATGAAGCCGTTGTGGGATCATTCGAGGCGGTTCCGACGGGCAGTTCGCTTGCTGAAAGGGAGGCGTAGTGAGCGGGTATAGTGAAGGTATAACCGGTCTGATTTTGAGCATTTTGGACGTCGGTCAGATACCGTTCAATTTCAGAGGTGCCGACGTGGTCTTTGCGCGACTGATAACGATAGGTAACGGTGGTGTGTTTTGATGATGAGGTCTCTTTAACAGAGAAGCTGAAAGCAGGATTTGTGATGTAGTCACTGTCGTTGTTGAGGCCTAGCTGGCTTGGAAATGTGACTTCGAAGGTTTGTGTGCATAAGCGTGGATGAGGCACGAAGAAGGGCGTTGTGCGAATGCGAGTTGAAGGAAGGAACAACTCGCGACCGACGAGGCTGGCACTGACTTTGAACTGCAACTGGTCGGTGCGGGTTTCTGCGGGTTTCCAAGCGTCTTTGATTTCGTAGGTCTCATGGGTGACGAAGAGGTTCTCCACCTCATCGTCTTCCCAGGTGAGTGTTTTGACGGCTCGTATTTTTGGGAAATCCTGGGCAAAATGATTGAGATAGCTGCGCTCGATTTCGTCACGGCTGCGCGAGGCGAAAATTGATCTTTGGCTATCGGCCTGCTGGCCAGTGTAACGGGTGATGACGGATAGGCGAGCCGAGCCTTTGTAGTCGTCGAAGTCAAATTTCTCAACCATTTCGACAGAGGTTTGGTCGAGGCCAGAAGGGGTGACTCGAACGAGTTCGGTGGTTTCGGAGTCCATGGGTAGAACCCAGCCAAAGTCGGGAAAAAAGAGGGACGACAGTGAGCCGCGTTGATAGGACTCAGTGGCATCCAACCAACGGATGCCAGTGGAAGTGTCCACGCCTACAACAACGTGGTCGAATGCGTCAGGGCTTGGTATCCATTCGGCAATGGCTGCACGATGTCGAGCAGACACAAGTCCAATACGGCATTTGAATCCCAGTTCGCGAAGGATCGTGGCGAGCAAATTGGACTTGTCTTTGCAATCCCCGAAGCGGCGATTCACGACTGTTGGCAGGGGAAAGGGTCTATGGGAGTGAATGCCCTGAAACATGCCAACGTAACGGATGTTATCCTGCACCCAGCGCAAGGCACCAAGGATGCGCTGTTCGTTGGATTTCAGTTGTCTAAGTCGGTCGATCTCTTGATGGACCACAGCGGGGAGTGTTTGAGTCTGAGGGAACTGCGAGCCGGCCCAGCGGGATACAGATTGCCAATCGGGAAAGTCAGAGAATTCCAACCAGGGATGGGAGTAATGGCCTACGGGCAAGTCACCATCTGTTAACACGGCATCAAGGTTCTCCTCTTCAAGTTGCATCACAACGAGGCCATTTTTGGTGAATGCAGTTGGAAGGACAGGGGAGTCTTGATTGCGAAACTTGACCGGGCGTCCGGCATCCCAGAAAACTCTCATTCGAGATTGGTGAATCGGGGCGGACCAACGGGTGTGCTCGATGTGGAAAAAATGACCATCAAAGACGGGGTTGGCCCCGGCTATGGAGTACGAGTACTCCACGATATCACCCACTCGAATGTCTTCCAGAACCACCAAAGCAGTGAGGTTGCCGTCATAGACTTGACGTTCGGCACCAGACTCCCGTTGAAGAACTTTGATTTCCTGGTCGAAGAGCTTGTCGATAACACGTCCCGCTCTGACGATCCTTAGTTGATGCAGGGTGATGGTTTCGTAGGAGGGTTCGAAGGAGATCGAGAGCTGGGAGTTGTTCTGGACTCCAGCCTCAGTTAACAAGCGATATGAGTAGTGATAGAAGCGGCATTTTTCTTCGGCGTGTATTTGGCGGTCAGCCATTAAGTAGTGGACGTCTGCGGCTGTTCCTGGAGTTGGGGGATCCGCAAGAAAATGCGTCGTAGAGGGCTCTACCCAGTGAGGCGGTTTTTCCGATCTTGCGATTTCATCCTGGGCGGTGAGTGAGTGGATGCCGACAAGGAGGCAGATCACGCGAATCCAAAGGCATGGGGACGGGAATTGAAGAAGGAGCATGTGCGAATGATTGAATGATGGGGCAAGCGGTTTTGCGGAGTGTCGATCAGACGAAAGACTGAGCTGGAGGATTGGATTGATTAGGGTGACAAATGAATCTAGGACTATTTTTCGTTTAACTTACCACCTGTGCAACCTCTATGCCAATACCTAGGCGGGAGTTCGCTAGGAGATGGAGCCCAGTATCTGAAGTTGGAGTCACTGCTGAATCAGAAGGGCAAGTGGGTTGGGTGCTGCTTTGACATCCGGGCTGGGCGGGGCATGGTGGCGGCCCTTTGTTTGTCCCTGTTTTCTTTTTGACCTAAATGGCTGCTGCTCCTACGACCCAAACTTTGATCTCAGTCAATGGCTTGTGCCTGCAATTCGGGTTGCAGGTGGTTTTTAATGAGGCGGCGATGGCTTTGCATGAGGGGGAGAAGTTGGGGTTGGTGGGTCGCAATGGCGGGGGGAAGAGCAGTTTGATGCGGATCCTGGCTGGGAATGATCAGCCGGATCGAGGGACGGTGTCGCGGCGGCAGGGGCTGCGGATGGGGTATTTGGCACAGGAATTCACTCTGGATGAAGCGGCGTCGGTTCTGGACAATGTGCGGGCCGGGGCGGCGGATCTGCTGGGGATGATGGAGCGCTATGAGTCGGGCGATGTGAAGGGTGACCAGGAGGCGGAGCTTTTGCACCAGATCCAGATGCTGGATGGGTGGAATCTGGACACGCGGATTGACTCGGTAATGAGCAAACTCGGTGCGCCGGATCCTGAGCGGGCGGTGGGGAGTCTTTCAGGAGGGGAGAAACGTCGGGTGGCGCTGGCGAGGGCGTTGGTGGCGCAGCCGGATGTGTTGCTGCTGGATGAGCCGACGAACCACTTGGATGCGGAGTCGATTGTGTGGTTGGAGGGTTATTTGAAGGACTTCCCGGGGGCGGTGTTGTTTGTGACGCATGACCGGTATTTTTTGGATCGGATCGCGACGCGGATTTTGGAGGTGGATGATGCGGTGTTTTACAGTCATCCGGGGAACTACAGTGATTTTTTGGAGAGCAAGGCGATTCGGGAGGGGATCGAGGCGAATCAGGAGCGGCGGCGGCAGGTGTTTCTGAGGCATGAACTGGAGTTTGTGCGGGCGGGGGTGAAGGGAAGAGGAACGAAGCAGCAATCGCGATTGGATGCGTATGAGCGGGTGGCGGGCGAGGCTGCACCTGAGGAGGAGTTGGTGATGGATTTGATCATTCCACCCGCGCCGCCGCTGGCGAATGTGGTGGTGGACGCGATCGGGCTTGGGGCACGGGTGGACGATGGGCGCTGGCTGTTCAGCAAGCTGGACTTGAGCTTTGCGCCGGGGACTTGCACGGGGATCATCGGGCGAAACGGGCTTGGGAAGACGACGTTGCTCAGGCAGTTGATGGGTGAGCGGCAGGCTGATGAGGGTGTGGTGCAGATTGGGAAGAAGACGGTGTTCAATTATGTGGATCAACAGCGACTGCTACTCGATCCAACGAAGAGTGTGATGGAGGAGGTGGCGGGAGACTCGGAGTTTGTGGCGTTTGGGGATGAGAAGCTGCATGTGCGGACCTATCTGCGACGGTTCTTGTTCGCGGATGACCGGGCGACGATGCGGGTGAAGGAGCTGAGCGGAGGGGAGCAAAGCCGGGTGTTGCTGGCGAAGATCTTGCGGCGCGGGGGCAACTTTTTGATTTTGGATGAGCCGACCAATGACTTGGATTTGCAAACGATGCGGGTGTTGGAGGAGGCGATCCTGGCGTTCAAAGGATGCGTGCTGGTGGTGAGCCATGATCGCTATTTTCTGGATCGGGTGTGTGATCAAATTCTTGCTTTTGAAGGCAGCGGTAGGCTGCATTTGTGCGCGGGGAACTACAGTTATTACCAGGAGAAGCGAGCTGCGACGGCGGCTGCGGAGCTGGCTTTGGCACAGGGATTTAAGGCGAAGGGTATGGGCGGGAAGGGGAAGACGGAGAAGCCGCGAAAGATTACGCAAAAGGAGCTTCGGGAATTGGAAACGATCGAATCTGAAATTGTGGCTCTAGAAGAAGCGATTGCGGGTATCGAGACGCAGCTGAACGATCCGGCGTTTTACATTGAGCACGCCGTCAAGGCGCCGACGCTGTTGGCCGAGGTGGAGGCAAAAAAGAGCGCGCTGGAAGCGAAGATGCATCGCTGGGCGGAGTTGGAGGAAATCAAGGAGGCAAGTGCCACGGTATGAGTGCTGCGGGGGCTTCAGCCGTAGTGATTTACACTGATGGCGGTTGCTGGGGGAATCCTGGTGTGGGAGCTTGGGCGGCCGTGCTGCGATCTGGCAAACACTCAAAGGAAATGAGTGGAGGCGAGATGGCGACGACGAACAATCGGATGGAGCTGAAAGCGGCGATTCATGCTCTGAAGGCGCTGACGAAGCCTTGCGCGGTGGTTTTGCACACGGATTCGCAGTATGTGCGCAACGGCATTACCCAATGGCTGACAGGGTGGAAGAAGAATGGCTGGAAGACGAAGGACAAGAAGGCGGTGAAGAATGCCGACCTTTGGAAGGCTTTGGATTTGGCTTGCGAGCCCCATCAAATCGAATGGAAGTGGGTCAAAGGTCATGCCGGGGTGGCGGACAATGAGCGCTGCGATGAATTGGCGAATTTGAAGATGGCTGAGATCAAAGGCAAACACACAGCGGAAGAGCTTGCCGAGGCTTTGCGAGTGTTTCAGGAGCGGGAGTAGTTGGCGAAAAGCTGATATTCGAAGGTCATCAGGGCATGAAAAAGGCGGATCCTTTGCTGGATCCGCCTTTGGATTGAGTGGGTCGTTGCCTCGGAGAGGCAATTAGATTTCTTCGCCGGTTGCGTAGCGCACGAAACGGCGAATGACGATGTTTTCGCCCAGTTCGGCGATCTTGCCTTTGACGACGTCGTTGATGGTCTTGCTGTCGTCCTTGATGAAGGTTTGTTCGAGCAGACAAAGGTCGGAGAAGATTTTCTCGATTTTACCTTCGACGATTTTGTCCACGATGTTCGCTGGTTTGCCCTTCACTTGGTCAGCAGCGATGTCTTTTTCCTTGGCGATGAGAGCTTCTGGGACGTCTTCGCGGGAGAGATACTTTGGATTGGCGGCTGCGATGTGGAGGGTGATGTCCTTGACGAAGGCTTGGAAGTTTTCGTTCTTGGCGACGAAGTCGGTTTCGCAGTTCACTTCGATTAGAACGCCGACGCGGCCACCGAGGTGAATGTAGGAGGAGATGATGCCTTCTTTGGCTTGGCGATCAGCCTTCTTTTCAGCTTTGGCGATGCCTTTTTTGCGAAGGATGGTTTCAGCGAGCTCGAGGTCGCCGTTTGCTTCAGCGAGAGCGCCTTTGCATTCCATCATGCCGACGTTGGTTTTTTCGCGGAGGGTTTTAACGAGTTGGGCGGTGATTTCAGCCATGGTAGTGAATGGGGGTAAGAATGAGGTATTGGGTAAAGAGTTCGACAGTTGACCGGAAGGGGTCTGGCTGGCGAGCAAGGGTGAGTGACGAATCAGTCAGAATGAAATGCCCGGGCGGGCTGGTCAAAGCTGCGCCCGGGATGGAAGTGGAAGACGGTGGTGAAACCGCGACTGCCAGAGTTAGCGTTTCGCGTCAGCCATCGCCACGATGACGGGGTCGATGAGCTTTTGGAGGATGACCCGGATGGAGCGGATCGCATCGTCGTTAGCGGCGATGGGGTAGTCCACGATATCTGGGTCGGCGTTGGTGTCGACGAGGGCCACGATTGGGATTTTCAAGCGGCGGGCTTCGGCAACAGCGATGTGCTCACGGGCGGAGTCAACGATGACCAGAGCGTCTGGCAGTCCGTCCATGGCGCGAACGCCACGAAGGTTGCGCTCAAGCTTCATCCGTTCGCGGTTGAGGCTAGCGAGTTCCTTTTTGGACATGGCCTTGAACTCGGGCTTTTTCTCGATTTCCTCGAGGTAATTGAGGCGGGAAATGCTTTTGCGGATGGTTTCCACGTTCGTTAGCATGCCACCGAGCCAGCGGTGATTGACGTAGAACTGTCCGCAGGCTTCTGCTGCTTCGCGAACGGCTTCTTGGGCTTGGCGTTTGCAACCGACGAAGAGGATCTTCTTTTTCTTGCCGGCCAGTTCACTGAGGAACTCGGCAGCGACGTCGATTTGTTTGACGGTTTCCTCGATATTGAGGACGTGGATTTGGTTCCGTGATTCCAGGATGAAAGGCTTCATCTTGGGGTTCCAACGGCGGGTTTGGTGGCCGAAGTGGACTCCGGCTTCGACGAGTTCGGCGAGGACTTGATCTGACATGTATTTTAGTTGAGGTGTTTGTTTCCCGCACGTCCACTGGTTTAAGGTGAAGGCGCTCGGTGCGAAGACCGATCCGGGAGGAGCAAACTGGTTTGAGGTTAAATCCAACGCTTGCGAGCGGCATTGCCGTTCGGGCGAAGGGGCGGGAATCCTATCGGGGAAAAGCCTGTCCGCAAGGGGTTTCTACCTGTCTGTTTGAAGTTTCGGCGACCTGGTTCGACCGATTCGCAAGATTTTTGCGCAAAGGTTAGTCCAAGATGGATCGAATTTCGGAGGCGAGGGTTTGCCAGGCCTTGTCGGCAATGGCGGGTGTCGCTGTGCCCAGCGTTTGCAGGCCCTCGGTCGGAAGATCGACCCAGGAGCGGCAGCCACCGAAACGCTTTTCGTATGGGAATGTCCAGCGATGCGGTAGCTTCCATGCCCGGACGAGAGCGATATGAAGGCAACTTTCTTCATCGTAGGCGAAGCGTTCCTGAACAACGTCTGGATTCCAGACATGAAGATCAGAGAGTGCCGCGACCTTTTCCCAATCTGTGACCTGCCATGATTGATCGAGAGTGCAAAAGCCATCGATGTCCACGATGGTTCTGGAGTCCTCAGAAGAAAAAGTTTGGGTTGTGGGGTCATAACCCGCATCGCTGCTATAGCCTGGCTTTGAAGCTGCCGGGGGGACCCAGCGAAGGCGCGCTCCCTGGGTGTGAAACCAGGTTGGGAAGAGAAAAAAGGCGGGGTTTTTGAACTCGAAACCACCCCGACCCTCATGGATGCCGCCTTTGCGCAGAATGAGACTTTGCACGCCTTGAGTGAGGGCATCGCAGATAAAAGCCCATTCCTTGAAGCCGATCGCGGTATCAGGGACGGGTGGAAGGTGGGTGTTCATGGGAGTTCTCTACGGTGGAAAGGGAGGATTCGCAAGAATGCAGCGTTCTGGTTCATCCGCCCTTGAAAAGGCAGTGGAGTAGCGGATTCTTCAGGTCCCTTAGCGATTGCTTAGGGATTGTGAATCGCGTCATGTCAGAGCCCCATCAATTCAGACACTATCTCATCGTCCAGGATGTGGCTGGGACGAACGTTGAGTTGGAGCGTTCTGCTGAGAAAGTGACGGTGCTCGCCTTCGATACCGTGAGGCTCGATTTTGTGGCTTGCCATGTGATGCTTCACCCCCTGGAGGAGAAAGCCGTATTTGAAGACACATGCCGTCGACTGCGTGGGCTTGGGCATCCGTTGATGGCGCGAATGGTGGATTTTGGCGAGGATGAGGGGAATCCCTTTTACATTACGGGCGTTGCTGATGGCGAGCCGCTGCGAGCTTACCTCAATCGACAGCAGGAGTTGCCGGGTTGGCTGGCGGTGATGCTGGCCAGTCGCGCTTTGGATGCCGCAGCCGCCGTTTGCAGTCGAGGCGACTATTTGCCCCAGCAACCACTTAACAGTCTGCGTGTGGTGCAAGTCGGGACGCAGTCGTTGGTCGTGGTCGCGTCCGACTATCGGTTAGCGCCAGTGGCAACGGCTAACGCAGCTCGCGGAAAGGCTCAGAGAAGCAACTTTGAAAAGCAGGGCAAGTTTCTGCGCTCGTTTTTGTTAGAGCAGTCGGGGGGGAGTCCGACTTTGCCCGATCATCCCCTGCTGGCGGCGGATTTCACTGAATTGCTGGCGGGTTGCCTTGATGCGGCGGGTCCGGGGTTGGTGCCGCAAATGATTGAATTGCGCAATGGACTGCAAAAGATTGCACCTGATCATCTTTCTGGAGAGATCCCAGCACCGCAAAAGCCGCGGGCACTTATTGCACCTTTGCTGGCCAGTTACCAGGATGTTGCGCGGGCCGTGGTGAATCGAGTGCGGATCCAGTCCCAGCGGCTGGACATGACCAATCCTTATTCGATGCGCGGTACACTGACCAAGGCCGGTCGGCCTGTCTTGGTGGAGCAAATTCCTCCCGCCCGGATGGTTGGGCGACGTTTTCAAGAGTTGGCGATCCAGATCCAAAAGCTGACACGCAAGAACGATCATGCTCACTTGGCGACTGTGGCGATGGTTCA
>JAIYDW010000217.1 GCA_027487315.1 Verrucomicrobiaceae bacterium
CGTTCATGCAACGCTTCGGCGGCCGCTTGAAAATCAAAAGGCAGTCCCAGGAGTGCGGTTTCGAGGAGACGTCGAGCTATTTCAAAGCCTGACCGTGCGATTTCTTCCTCATCGTATTGAATCGCAACGCGGAAAACGCCGGTTTGTGACGTGGGGGTCACAATGAAAAAGTTCAGGACCAAGTCGGGACGATTTTGCAGGGCGAGAGTCATTTGGCCGAGAAGACCAGCGAGAGAAGCGGGGTCTGGCGAAGTGGACAGTGGGCCGAGGCATGGCAGGGCTGCCTGGATGATCTCCCTCCAATCGGATTGGAAGGTCGACAGGCTTGGAAATTCGATCCAGCATTCGATAGCAGTCTCTCGGGACCAGATGTTTGGGCCACGCAAAGCCTGAATTTTACAGACGCGGGTGGATTGGAGTTCGGAGGAGGGAAGGGCGGACAAGCGAAGTGAAGTTAGACTCTAGGAATGCGGCTAGCGGGATGCCCAGCATCGCAGCAGAGCCCAATCTTGCACGCAGGAACGAGAGTGTGCGAATTTTCTTGCGCAGAAAAGGGATTCGTTGCGTCACATTTTGTGCTGGGGCTTTACAATCGGCCACGTTACAGGACTGTCCCCACCCTCTGAAGGCCTTGATTCTAAAATCTCCATCTGACTCATCATCGCAATTGCTCCGGCATGCTGAAAAGCACTTGGGGCCGGGTGAACGCGTCATCGCGAGGTTGGAGACGGACCTCGATGCGAACCTGCATTTTCAACGGGGATTGCTTGTTTTGACGGACCGACGACTGGTTCATACGGAGGCCGGTGTTCGTGGAGAAATGCGTTTTTTGGCGTGGAGTTTGGCGGAGATCGATGAGATGGAGTTGGAGGAGATGGGTGCCACTGCCTCCATACATCTGATCCAGGGGGGCATTCAAACCCATGCTTGGAGGATCATGACCGGACGGGTGCGGGAAGCGGATGTCTTTTTGGGGCGATTTAAAGATCAACATCGAATTGCGCGGAGTGATCTCAAGTTGGATCCGGAGGCGCTTCGACCAGAGGGGGAAGACGAAGAGGTTGTTGAAGGCGAGTCGGAAGTGAAGGGTTTCATGGCGGGCCCCATGGTTCGCTTGTTTGTCTTTGCGAAAACCTGGCACAGACTCATGGTGCTCGGGTTTCTTCTCACACTGGCGAGCACGGCGACGTCGTTGATCGCCCCTTGGTTAACCATGGCTCTGGTGGACAACGTGCTCATCCCACTGCAGTCCGCCACGGAGGAGGTGCACGTAAATCAGGTTTACAAATTCATGGCCCAGTTGGCTGGAGCTGGAGTATTGACCTGGCTTTTGAATTGGGCGCGAACCTTTGTGGTGGCGAGGTTGGCAGAGCGGGTCACGAGTCGGATGCGGCGGGAAACATTCGAACACCTTCAGCGGTTGTCACTGACCTACTTTAATCGCAAGCGTACAGGTGATTTAATCTCTCGAATTGGTTCCGACACGGATCACATCTCACTGTTTTTGTCGGTCAACTTCATTGAGTTCGTTTGTGACGTTTTGCAGTGCGTGTTCCTGGCAGTGATACTTTTTTGGATCAATCCGCTGTTGGCGGTGGCGGCCATGGGACCGGCTCCGCTTGTAGGATGGCTGGTGAGCAAGGTTCGCGGCCATTTGCGTGGCGGGTTTGCAGCGGCAAGCCGGGCTTGGAGTGCGATGAACAGCGTGCTTTCGGATACCATCCCGGGTGTGCGTGTGGTCAAAGCTTTTGCGCAGGAGCAGCGAGAGATTGAGCGTTTCCGGGCCACGGACAAGCACATCTTTGATACCAATGATCGGGTGAATCGAATGTGGTCGTTTTTCACGCCAATGATCGAATTGCTCACCGATGTTGGGCTTTTGGTTGTCTGGGCGGCCGGGGCTTGGAGCGTAGCGCATCACCACATTACGGTCGGCGTGCTGACTGGATTTGTGCTGTACATTCAGAAGCTTTATGGTCGGGTAGAGTCGATGAGCAAGTTTGTTGCCGCCGCGCAGAGAGCCTCGGCAAGCGCGCACCGGGTGTTCGAAATCTTGGATGTGAAGCCTGACATGCCGGTCAATCAAGGCATGCGCAAGGTGGGCCGACTGAGTGGGGAAATCGACTTTAAGGGCGTCAAGTTTCGGCATGGCTCGCGCCAAGTGATCAAGGGCATTGACCTGAAGATTGCGCCGGGAGAAATGATCGGATTGGTTGGTCCGAGCGGGGCTGGCAAAACGACTCTGGTGAACCTTGCTTGCCGGTTTTTCGATGTCAGCGAAGGTTCCATTTGGGTGGACGGAATGGATTTGCGCGAACTGGATGTCGAGGACTACCGGAAGAACCTGGGCCTGGTTTTGCAAGAGCCTTATCTCTTTTACGGGACGATTGCGGAAAACATCGCTTATGGAAAACCGAAGGCAACCAAGGCGGAGATCATTGCGGTTGCCCGTGCGGCGCGCGCTCATGACTTCATTATGCGGACAGTGGATGGGTATGACTCCATGGTCGGCGAGCGCGGCCAGCAACTCAGCGGTGGTGAGCGGCAACGCATCAGCATCGCACGTGCGTTGCTCATCGATCCGGCAATCTTGATTCTGGATGAGGCCACTTCATCTGTGGACACGGAAACCGAACGGGAGATTCAGGCGGCGTTGGACTATCTGGTTAAAGGCAGAACAACTATCGCGATCGCGCATCGTTTGGGAACTTTGCGCCGGGCCAATCGTCTCATTGTGATGGAGGACGGGCGCATCGTCGAGACCGGGACGCACGATCAATTACTCAATCAGAGTGGGACGTATGCTCGGCTGCATGAAGCCATGATGGAGGTGACCAGCCAATGAATCCCGCATTTGACCTTTTAATCGATAGCGGCGGACGTTTGGTTCTTGTCGATGAAAAAGGCAACCGCCATGAGAACGTGCGTCCGGCACGAATGTTCCCCCTCACGGATCCGGAAGGCTGGATCTCTCTTCAAGGTCCATCGGGAGAAGAGGTGGGCTTCATCGAGAACTCCAAGACACTCACCCGAGTGCAGCAAGCCGCTTTGAGTGATGCCTTTGCCAAGCGTGATTTTGTCCCGGTGGTTCGATCGATTGATCGCATCAGTCGGGCGGCGGACGGTCATTTGTGGCATGTGACGACTGATCGTGGGCCCACGATTTTTCGGATTGAGACGGACGAAAGCATTCAGCAGCTTGGTGCGAATCGGTTGGTGATCGTTGATGATCATAACACCCGTTACTTGATTCCAGATATCGACAAGCTGGACGTCGAAAGCCGACGCCGACTTGAGCGCTACTATTAAAAGGGTGCCTTTTGAGTTTCGAATGCAAGAGTCACCCGCCACCAGTCCTGATGCATCGCGGCTTGTCTCGCTGGATGCGTATCGCGGGCTGGTGATGTTTTTGGTTTGCTTGAGGATGCTGGAGTTGGACGAGGTGGCGTTGCATTTTCCCGATAGCGGGATTTGGCGGTTTATTGGATTTCATTCATCGCACGTGCCGTGGGTGGGTTGTTCGTTGAATGATGTGATTCATCCTTCCTTCGTTTTTCTGACCGGGGTATCACTGGTCTTCTCAGTGACGGCCCGGTCAGCGAAGGGAGAGTCGAAGGGGACATTGACGAGGCATGCTTTGTGGCGCTCTCTGGTGTTGATATTTTTGGGCATTTTCCTGCGCAGTCAGGGCCGTTCGATGACCAATTGGACCTTTGACGAAACGTTGACCCAGACAGGCTTGGGCTACATGGCGGTGTTCGGATTGACGTTCGCTGGACTCAGGGTGCGATGGGCGACCTTTGGGGTCCTCCTCTTGGGGGCTTGGTTGTTTTACGCTTTACACCCCATCATCCCACCCCACGCTACTCCAGAAGCCTACAATACGGCGGTGGATTGGAAGCATGATTTCACTGGTTTTTTTGGTCACTGGAATCACAACCGCAATGCGGGTTGGTCGTTTGATCTTTGGCTTCTTAATGTGTTTCCGCGTCCTCGTCCCTATGTTGGATATCTTGGTGGATACGCGACTGTGAACTTTATCACCACGATCGGCACCATGATTTTAGGGCTGTTCGCTGGCACGTGGTTAAAGCAAGCGCGCAGTATGGACGGTGGTTCCAAGTGGGTGACAACTCGCTTTGTGGTAGCGGGTGGAATCTGTCTCCTGGCGGGTCTGGGGCTGCATGCTTTGGGTCTTTGCCCCCTCGTGAAGCGTCTCTGGACGCCGTCCTGGGTGTTTTTCAGCGGCGGCTTGTGCTTCCTTGTTTTGGCTATGCTCTACCAAATCGTCGATGTGCGAATGCATCGGAAATGGGCAATTCCATTTGTCATTCTCGGAATGAACTCCATCGCCATCTACTTGATGCGCCACACCCTTGATGGGTGGCTGTTTGAGAATCTGGAGAGGCACCTTGGATTGGAGATTTTCCAAGTGTTTGGACCCGAATTACAGCCGGTACTGATGGGTGCATGCAGCGTGACGATTCTCTGGTTGATAGGCCTCTGGATGCACCGAAAGAGGCTTTATCTGCGAATCTGAAGACGAGTCAGTTTTTTCCTGGGAAAGTGCGCAAGCCTTCACTGATCAGCTCGTCGTCCAGGCCAAAGCTCCAAGCCGTTCCGACAGCGGCCAGAATGTCCTCGATATGGAAATCAAAATACCCCGATGTGGGCATGGCGACTTCGTTGAGTGGCATCAGCAATCGTTCAGTGCCACCTTCAGTGAGGTAAATGAGTTCATCACGGAAGAGCACAACACGTCCACCAGTTTCCAAATGGTTGAGGACAACTCCCTCGGGTTTTTCGCGCGTGAAAAAGACGACCGAGCCTTTGCAGTATCCGGCCATGTCTGCGAC
Source organism: Verrucomicrobiaceae bacterium (assembly GCA_027487315.1). Classification (GTDB taxonomy): domain Bacteria; phylum Verrucomicrobiota; class Verrucomicrobiia; order Verrucomicrobiales; family Verrucomicrobiaceae; genus JAGRPD01. The sequence continues at coordinate 4,857 of JAIYDW010000217.1, forward strand.
GATCTCGTCATCCGCATTGAGGACGGCAGTGCCGGTAGGCAAAACCACGTCGACCACGCAACGCTTCACTTTGGCCATCTGGTCCAGGGTATCGATGTAGGCGAGACCGAGTTCATCGTGACCCACGTTGAGGACAACGCCGATTTGACAGCGGTCAAAACCGAGGCCTTCCGTCAGGATGGTTTCCGCACCTGCTTCGCAGATGGCGATTTCAGTCCATGGATGCAGCAGAACGCCATGAGCGCCCGCAATCTTGGCTCCTTGACGAGTGTGTACGACACGATCTCCAAACTGCATGCCTTCACTGGAGCAGAGACTGACATATTTCCCGGTTTGCCGTAGCAAGTGAGCCGTTAACCGGGCGGTGGTGGTTTTACCCCGATTTCCGGTAATGCCAATGACTGGAATGCGACCCGTTTCCGCCTCTGGAAATAGCATTTCGACAATTGCTTCGCCGACCGGTCGGATCTTTCCTACGGCAGGGTTCAGATGCATGAGCAGCCCCGGGCTGGCATTGATCTCGACGATGGCCCCGCCTTGTTCCTCGAGAGGTTTACTGATGTCGGTGCAAACGACATCCACCCCGCAGATATCCAACCCTGCTGTTTGCGCGGCAGTCACGACATGGCTAGCCACGCTGGGGTGAACTTCGTCTGTGATATCAATGGCCCAATTGGCAAATCGAGCGACCATGACGCGTTCGCCATTCTTGGGAATGCTGCCTGGCTCGTGGCCTTGTTTTTGCAAGTCGGTGATGATGACTGGATCCCAATTGAGCGTATCAATCTTATCCCAGGGGCAGGTTTCCAGTTCACCGCGGCGGGGGTCGGAATTCAATTGAGACTCGACGAGTTCGGTGACTGTTTGCTTGCCGTCTCCGACGACGATAGCGGGATCTCCCCGACTGGCCGCGACCATTTGGCTACCGACCACAAGCAGGCGATGATCAACGCCTGGAACAAATTTTTCCGCCATGACGGCGCTACCCTCTTTCAAAGCTTGATGATAGGATTCGGTGACTTGTTCTGGCAGCGTCAAATCAATGAAAACGCCCCGGCCATGGTTAGCGTCCAGCGGTTTGATCACGATGGGGACACCGATGTCCTCGGCTGCCTCCCAGGCATCATCAGGACTGGACACCACCCTGCCCTCAGGCACAGGAACGCCGGCAAGACGTAGGGAAGAACGCGTCAGTTCTTTGTTTTGAGCAATGTATTCGGCGATCGCACCCGTGCGGTCGGTTTCAGCGGTCCAAATGCGGCGCTGGCGTGCTCCCTGACCGAACTGAATGAGGCTGCGTCCTTCCTGCAATCGGCGCCAGGGGATACCGCGTTCTTTCGCGGCATCGACGATGGCCTTGGTGCTGGGTCCCAATGCATTGCGATCGGTAGTTTCACGCAATTTCTCCAAAGCAGACGACAAGTCGAAGGGCTCATCCTGATAGGCGGCCATCAGCAACTCGCGAGCGGTGCGCAGACACGCCTCTGCGACGGTCTCATCCATGTACCGAACAGCCACCTTGTAGAGTCCTTCGACACAAGTGTGTCTGGCCTTACCATAGCCGACAGGATGACCAACGAGGTTTTGCAGTTCGAGAGTCACATGTTCGAGGATGTGTGCTGGGTAGGTGCCACGGTCCAGGCGTTGGAAAAAGCCACCCCGCTCGCCCACGCTACAGCGGTGTTCGATCATGCCTGGCAGCCAAGTCTTCAGGCGGTCGTTAAAGCCTGGAACCTCATCTGAAGAAGCGTCGTTCAGAGACCCCAGGTCGACCCAAGCTTCGAGAACAGGGTAATTCGCCCAAATGTTGGGACCTCGGAGAATATGGATTTCGCGGATGTCGAGATCAGCCATGTGCCATCTAGCGACATGTCTGGTCGATTCGCAAGCCCTCTAAGAGCCCTGCCACTTTTTCTACTAGCTTTAGAATCGGATCGTGGCCCCGATAGTGGCGTACTGGAATTGGTTGAATGTGTAAACCGAATCACTGTCGGCGCCGCCATCCAGAATTCGGTAGCCGAGGCGAAGAGCCAGATTGTCTGTGACATGCCATTGAAGAGCTGCGGCGACGTCGACCGCGTAACCTTGGGGTGCCCCGAGAGCATCACCCTCCGAATAGAGGCTGAAATGCCGAGCGAAACGCCAAGCGAACTGATAGTTGATGAGAGGTACGAAGCCCGTGTTCTCATCGGTTACAGTGCGGCCATTTTGGGTCAAACTGACTTCGGCATCGCGAATTTTGGCGGTGACACCCATTCCAAAGGTGACCTTTTCATTGCGAATGAAGTTATAGCGGTAAGTGAGGCGGTATGAGTCGAAGCGGAAAAGGCCTGAAGTGGGTGTATCCGCGGCGAAATCGGAACCATTGAACATGACAGGGCGATCGAAGGAGCCAGAGAAGTCCATTTCCAGGGGCGCGAACAGCACCGAAAGGTCGTGCTTTGGGCTGATATGCCAAGTCAGACGACCCCGGAAGAATGCCCTGGGATCATCCGCATTGAGGTCATCTGCCAATGAAAAAAAGGTGCCACCCTCGTTTGGGATCCGCACATCGGCCTGTGATGTCCAAACCGCCCCTGATTCAAAATCAAACGAAAATTCGGCGCGTGAGGGAATCGCAGCGACGGACAGCAAAAGCAAAGTGAGGGCAGGTATTTTCATTGAGTAGCATCCGTTACGCCAATAAGAGCGGGATGGGAACCCTAAAATTCTGATGTTTCGGTTAGGTTTTGCCGAACTCCCAGCGAGGCAGTTCCAGCCTCCATGGTTTACAAACCCGCAATTTTCCCCCACCTTAGCCGCCCTTTTATGCCCGAACTCGAAAAGACCTACACGCCAGCCGATGTCGAAGCCCGCTGGTATCAGCGCTGGCTGGATGACAAATGCTTTGAAGCCGATCCCGCTCGCGTGAGCGAGAAGCGCCCGGCTTACTCCATCGTCATCCCGCCGCCGAACGTCACGGGCATCCTCACGCTCGGCCATGTGCTGAACAACACCATCCAGGACATCCTCGCCCGCCGCGCCCGCATGCTGGGGAAGGAAGTGCTCTGGCTGCCCGGCACCGACCACGCCGGCATCGCAACGCAAAACGTCGTGGAGAAGACACTGAAAAAGCAGGGCGTCATCAAGCACCGCGACGATCTCGGCCGCGAGGGCCTCGTGGCGAAGATCTGGGAGTGGAAGGAAAAGCACGGCGGCATCATCATCGAGCAGCTCAAGAAACTCGGCGCCTCCTGCGACTGGAGCCGCGAGCGCTTCACCTTTGACGACGACTACAACGCCTGCGTCATGCGCGTGTTCGTCGATCTCTACAAAAAGGGTCTGATCTACCGTGGCAAGCGCATGGTGAACTGGTGCCCGTCCTCCCTCACCGCGCTCAGTGATGAGGAGGTCGTCATGAAGGCGCAAAACGCCATCATGTATCACTTCAAAGTCGAGGTCGTCGAGGAACCCGGCACCTGGCTCACCATCGCCACCACGCGTCCGGAAGTGATCCCGGGCGATACCGCCATCGCGGTGAATCCGAAGGACGAGCGTTATGCGCACCTCATCGGCAAACACGTCCGCCGTCCGCTGCCGGTCGAAGATCAGGCGCTGCTGCCGATCATCGCCGACGAGCATGTCGATTTCACCTTCGGCACCGGCGTGCTGAAGGTCACGCCCGCGCATGACAAGGCCGACTTTGAGATTCTTCAGCGGATTCGACTTCAAGGGGCAGCAACTGGCAATCAGGAGATGCTTGAGATGCAAGCCGTTGATGTCATGCACCCGAATGGCGTGCTCAATGACCTTGCCGGCAAAGACCTCGCTGGCATGGAGCGCTTCGCCGCCCGCAAACGTGCCGCCGAGCTGCTCGCGGAGATCGGCAGCCTCGTCAAAGAGGAGCCCTACCAGAACAACCTCGGCTACTCCGAGCGTGCCGACGTGCCGATCGAGAGCCGCCTGAGCGAGCAGTGGTTCCTCAAATACCCGAGCGTGAAGGAAAGCCAGGCTGTCGTGGCCCATGGCGAGATGAAGTTCCACCCCGACCGCTGGGCGAAGGTCTATGATCATTGGATGACCGGTTTGCAGGACTGGTGCATCAGCCGCCAAGTCTGGTGGGGGCATCGTATTCCGGTGTGGTATCTGCCACATAATCCAGATGGGTTGAGCGATGCTCAGCGCAAGGTTGCTGAGATATTAGAGGATAAGTCTGACGCCGGATACAGCTTCATTGAAGGAAAAGGATTCTCGTATTGCGGCATGGAAGCACCTGAAGGTGAAGGCTGGGAGCAAGACCCCGACGTCCTCGACACGTGGTTCAGCTCCTGGCTTTGGCCGTTTGCGACGATGGGATGGCCGGAGAAGACCTCGACGTTGAAGGCCTTCTACCCTACGACCGATCTCGTCACGGGGCCGGACATCATCTTCTTCTGGGTCGCCCGCATGATCATGGCGGGCTTCGAGTGGATGGGCGAGCTGCCGTTCAAGAACGTCTATTTCACCGGCATCATCCGCGACAAGCAGGGCCGCAAAATGTCCAAATCGCTCGGCAATTCGCCCGATCCGCTGGAGCTCATCGCCAGCTACAGCGCCGATGCGTTGCGCTTCGGCATCATGCGCAGCGCCCCGCTCGGCCAGGACATCTGCTTCGACGAAAAGAACGTCGAGCTCGGTCGCAACTTCTGCACCAAGCTCTGGAACGCCGCCCGCTTCCGCCAGATGCAAGGTGGCGAGGTCGAGACCGAGATCAGCGCCGCCCTGCTCAGCAGCGACGACAAATGGATCCTCCTGCGCCTCAACACCGCCATCGCCGAAGTCAGCACCGCTTTGGAAGAATACCGCTTCAGCGACGCCACCGCCACGCTCTACCGCTTCTTCTGGAGCGAATACTGCGA
>JAIYDW010000142.1 GCA_027487315.1 Verrucomicrobiaceae bacterium
AAATTAACGTGCGTGGATTCGATAGCGACGACGCCGTGCTGACCCCGTTTTTGTCGGAACTATACAGCAAGCTACGCATTGATGGCTGGCAAGTAAGCCTCGAAGCGAAGCCGGAGAACAGATGATTCTAACGAAGTAATTCGCAATAACTTGATGAATACGAATGATGTGATTGAAAAGCGGTTGGCGCGGTTGCGGGTGGTGATGGCTACTTCGAAGGACGCGCGGAGTTTGAATACGGAGCGGAGTTATGTGAGCCATGTGAAGCAGTTTCTTTGGTTTTGTGCCTACTGTCCGCAGGTGAAGTCGGCGGGGCCGGAGGAGTTGGCGCGGCTTTATGTTGAGTCGCGGGCGCGGGGGTGGTCTGAGTCTTCGATGCGGGTGTTTCGCAATGCGCTGGTGTTTTATTATCGGTGGGTGGTGGAGATGCCGTTGGGGGATCTGGGGTCGTGGGCGATGGCGAAGCGGGCGAAGCGTTTGCCAGTGTGGTTGCCAGATCAAGAGATGCGGGCGCTGCTGGGGTGTATGAAGGGGGTGACGAGGTTGATGGCGGAGGTGGATTATGGGTCGGGCTTGCGGAGTCACGAGCTGGCGAGTTTGAGGTGGAAGGATTTGGATTTTGCGGAGAATCAGATTGTGGTGCGGCAGGGGAAGGGGGCGAAGGATCGGGTGACGTTTCTGCCGGCGGCGTGTGTTCCGGCTTTGCTGGAGCATAAGGAGCGGATGCGGGCTTTGTGGGAGATGGATCGGCGGAATGGGCGGGCGGGGGTGGAGGTGCCTTCGGGGAAGTTTGATGGGAGGGAGTGGCCTTGGTTCTGGGTGTGGGCGGCGGCGGGGGAGTCGGTGGATCCGAGGTCGGGGATCGTGCGGCGGCATCATGTGCATCGTTCGACGCTGGGGAAGGCGATCGGGGAGGCGGTGAGGATCTGGGGTGGGGATAAGCGGGTGACGGTGCATGCGCTGCGGCATTCCTTTGCGACGGAGATGCTGATGGATGGGGTGCCGATCCATGAGCTGAAGGAGCTGATGGGGCATGCGCACATTAGCACGACGGAGATTTATGCGCATTGTCTGCCGAGGCTGACGGCGCGGCGGGGGAGTCCGATGGATCGGGCGCCGGTGGTGGGCAATGTGGTGCGGTTTCCGGGTGCGGTGGTGATGGGTGATGAGAGGAGGGTGGGGTGAGTATTGGTGCGAGTGTCGATCTGGCGGATCTGCGGGAGCGGGTGCGTGATGCGACGGATATTGTGCAGTTGGTGGGGCGTGTGGTGAAGCTGCGGAAGGCTGGGGCAAATGTGTGGAAGGGGTGCTGTCCGTTTCATGCGGAGAAGTCGCCTTCTTTTGTGGTGAATGGTGAGGGTAGGCATGCGGGGAAATATCACTGCTTCGGCTGCGGGGCGGGTGGGGATGTGTTTGATTTTTTGATTCAGACGCAGGGGATGGGGCATAAGGAGGCGGTGGAGTGGCTGGCGCGGGAGGCGGGGATTTCGGTGGGGGAGATGGGGTTTGAAGCGGCGAAAGGGCGGGTGCTGCGGCGTGTGGAAAGGCGGCTTGAGAATGAGGATGTGGTGGAAAAGCCGTCTCTGCCGTCACTGTTTCAGGCGACGCGGGAGGATTGTGAGGTGATCGCTAAGGGGCGGGGGCTGGATTTGGAGTCGGTGTGGATTGCGGCGCGAGTGCATAAGCGGGTGGCGGTGGTGCAGTCGTGGCCGATGCGGGAGAAGGGTGGGAGGTGGTGGCGGCGAGATGGGTGGGAGCAGCACCGATGCTGGACGGTGATCGATGAGACGCGGGCGGTGGCGGAGTTTCGGCGGCTCGATAATGGGCTGCATACTCGGGCGGGTGGTGAGGCGGGGCCGAAGGTGTGGAGCACGGCGGGGAAGAATTGGCCGATCGGGGCGGGGTCGATCGGTGATAGGCGGCGGGTGCTGCTGGTGGAGGGCGGGCCGGACATGCTGGCGGGGTATCACTTTTTGCGGATGTGGCATACTCAGAAGCGGCCGCTTTTGCATGAGGTGGCGGTGGTGTGCATGCTGGGGGCGAGTAATCGAATCCGTGAGGATGCGCTGGGTTTTTTCAAGGGTTGTCGGGTGAGGATCATGGTGGATGCTGATACGCCGAAGGATGATGAGGTAAAGGCGAAGCGTAAGCTGACGGGGATGGAGGCTGCGATGCGGTGGAGTGATCAGTTGACTGAGGTGGGAGCTGCGGTGGAGTGTTTTTATGTGGGGGATGTGTTCAAGGCGGAGGATGTGGCGGCGTGGCACGAGGGGGAGAAGCTGGCGGGGGAGATCGAGGTGGTGGTGCCTGGGTTTGTGCGGGCGGATGGGGCGAAGGTGAAGGATTTGAATGATTTGGCGCGGTGCTCTGAGGAGGTGCTGGGGTGTGATGATGTGCGGCAGGCGTTCACGGTTTGGGATTTTTGATTTCTATGGCTAAAAAACAGGTTTCCAAGAGGAGAGGTAAGGTCGCTAAAAAGGGCGATGGGGCAGCGGCGTTTGAGTCGGGGGAGGCGGCGGCGCCGAAGGTTTTCGATGAGGAGGCGGTGGCGCAGGATCTGGGGTGCTGGTGGCTGAGTGGGAAAGATGCGTTTTTGATGAGGGATGATGAGGGGCGGTGGCACCAGTGGGGGCAGCAGGCGCTGATCGATGCGATGCGGGGTTTGACGGGGCGGATGATTGCGATTAAGGCGCGTGAGAATGAGATGCTGAGTGAGGCGAAGCGGGTGCTGCTGTGGGTGCGGAAAAATCGGGCGGTGGATGCGGTGATGACGGCGCTTCCTGGGTATCGTCAGGGGATTTATGATCTGCCTGGTGGCGAGCGGGTGCTGGTGAAGAAGTCGCCGGTGGTGATCGAGCCGGTGCCGGGTGAGTTTCCGACGATTAGGAAGATCGTGGAGGGCATGCTAGGGAAGGATGAGGGTGATGCGGAGAGCATCGATCAGACGGGGTGGTTTTGGTCGCTGTGTAAGTGCTGGTATCGGGCCTTTGTGACGGGTTCGCCGGAGGGGTGGAAGCAGAGTCATGCGGTGGTTTTTACGGGCACGCACGGGTGCGGGAAGAATCTGGTGCAGGAGCTGATTCTGACGCCGCTGGTGGGTGGTCGCTTTGCGGATCCGTTGAAGTTTTTGATGGATGAGGATCAGTTCAATGGGGATATGATGGTGGAGCACTGGATGCTTTCGGAGATTCCTAGCTCACAGCGGACGGAGGATCGGGTGAAGTTTGCGGAACGGATCAAGCAGATCGTTGCTAATAGGACGATGCGGGCGCGGTTGATGCGGTCGGAGCCGAGCACGATCCAGCCGTTTGTTAGGCTTTCGATTTCGGTGAATGATGATGCGGATACTATGAGATCGCTGCCGGTGGTGAGTGATGGGTATGGGGATAAGATTATTATTTTTCACTGCCGTAAGAAGCGGTTGCCGATTCTGGGTGATAGTGATTTGAGGTTGGCGAGTGAGCGGGAGGCCGATGAGGATGCGTGGGGTGAGGATGGCGATGATTCGTTTGCGAAGGAGTGCGAAATTCGGCGGGTGATTGCGCAGGAGATCCCGGCGTTTTGCCATTGGTTGAAGCATGAGTGGAGAATTCCGGAGGCGCTGGTGAAGCCGGAGCATGAGCATGATAATCCGAGGCGGTTCGGGTTTAGATCGTTTCACCATCCAGTGATCAAGCAGCAGTTGTTTGATGAGACGAGCGCGGCGCAGCTTTTGCGTTTGATCGATATGGCGGAGTTTCAGGGTAAGGGGGTAAACGATGTGAGGAAGATGAAGCTGTGGGAGCTGCCTGAGCCGTTTAATCATAAGCCTCTGGATATGCAGGCGAGGTGGTGGGGAACAGCGGAGTATTTGCAGCAGCTTTTGACAGGTGAGACGGACCTGGAATGCAACGTGGTTTCAATGGCAAAGAAGCTGTTCGACAAGAACAAGAGGGAGTCGATGCTGACAAAGCTGGCTTCGGACGAGCATTTGGGCGGGATCGAGGGGCGCGTTTACAAGGACGAGAAGGATACGAGGACGCGGTTGTGGCGTGGTTGGTGGATTAGCAGGCCGCTGGAGTAGCGGAAACTGAGATGGATTGAGCCGAAAACCGGCTTGTTTGCGGCGGCTGTGCCGCTTGTGTGGCGTCACTGCCGTCACGCTTAGAGCCTAGTATTTGCTTGGGTTGCGCGTGGGTGTGACGGAATGACGGCGGGTTTTGGGATTTGATTACACAAGCGGCGTTTCTGTGTTGGTATTGATTGAGGGAGATGAAGTGAAGTAAAATATAGTCACTGCCGACACACTAAGAGGGAAAGGCTTTATGCAAAAGGGATGAACGGGTGACGGTCGAGGTGTCGCGAAGCGTCACGGAGCGACACACTAAAACGAAGCGGGCGAGGATGCGTGGGGGGGCGGGGTATAAGGAATCTTTTTGTCTGTATGGGGTGGATGCGGTTAAGAAGTCTCGAACGGTTTTTGTTTGAGGGGGTGGGTTAGGGGAAAACGACGCGACAAGGCGACAATTTGCCGTTGCGGCTGGGACTGTGACGTTTTGACAAACCGGAAAACGACATGAGCACGCGGGGCCATGAGTTGGAGGAGGCGCATCGAAGGTTTGCGGCTCTGCATTCGTGCTCACTGCGGACGGCTCAAAGGAACAGTAAGCAGCGGTCGGGGAAGTGGTTGGAGTTTTTGGAAAAGGGTGTGGGGATGACGGCGGCGAAAACGTCAGAGGATCGTGGGGCGGTTGAGGAAGTGGTTTTGCCACCGGCACCGGAATCGGTGAATAAGGCGGTGGGGGAGATGACGCCGGAGGAGTGGGCGGAAGCGGAGACTTGGAAGCTGCTAAGGGCGAATGCGCAGCGGGCGCAGACTTGTGTGGATCCGCTGGAGCGGTCGGCGGCGATGCGGCATCATGCGGAGTTGATTACCAAGTGGCAGGCGGCGCGGCGGCATCGGCAGTTGTCGGAGGAGCGGGCGAGGAAGGTGGTTCCGATTGAGGAGTTTTATTTGGTGAAAGGGATTGTGGCGCGGGTGGCGGGGTTGATCGCGGCGCTGCCGGAGTTGGCGCCGATGTTGAATCGGGCGAATCCGATGGAGGCGCGGCAGGGGCTGATGACTTGGCTGGAAAATCAGTTTAATCCGGCGGTTAAGAATGTGGAGGCGGAGTGTAATCACCGGTTGGCTTCGGCGGCATGAGTTTGGCGAATTCGTTGCTGGGGTTGTTTCAGGTGGCTAAGCGGCCTGGGGTGGTGGAGTGGTTGCAGCGGGAGATTTCGATTCCGAGAAAGATGGCACCGAAGGCGCCGGGGTTGGTGAATCTGGATACTCGGCCTTTTGCTCGCTGGATTTTGGAGTGTTGGAATCCGGCGAATGGGATCAATCTTTGCGCGGTGTCGGGGGCGGCGCAGTTTTTCAAGACGACGACTTTGGTGCTGGGGATGGCGTATCGAATGCGGTGGGAGCCTGTGCCGATGATTGTGGTGGGGCCGTCGGCGAATTGGTGCAAGCGGGAGATTTCGGAGCGGCGGTTGCATCCGTTGATCAATGAGAATCCCGCGCTGGCTAGCGAAAAGCCGGTGGATTTGGATCAGTTTCGGTTTATGCACATGGCGATGAAGGGGGGGGATATTGTGCTGGCGGGGGCGAATTCGGATACGGAGCTGGCGGGGGGGACGTTTGGGATCGCTATTGTGGAGGAGGCGGCGAAGATTACGCACACTTCGGGGGAGGAGAGTCCGGAGTCGCATCCGATTCTTTTGACGTTTGAGCGGACGAATGAATATGGGCCGAGTGCGTTTAAGTGGCTGAGTAGCACGCCGAATTCACCGGATCATCTGTTTTGGCAGCATGTGGAGCGGGGAGATTTTACGCATCCGGCGCTGATGTGTCCGCATTGTCGAGAGTGGTTCAATATGGAGCTGACGGATGATCAGAAATCGGGTTATCGGTCGCTGGTTTGGTCGAAGGATGCTCGGAATGCGGATGGGGTTTGGGACAAGCAAAAGGTGATTGAGACGGCGCATTATATTTGCCCGAAGAATGGGTGTGTGATCAAGGATGAGCATCGGGGGGCGATGTTGAAGGGGATGGAGGAGGATCGGAAGAATCCGGCGGCAGCGAAGAATGAGCGGAGTTTCAGGGTGAACTTCATGCATGATCCGAGGCTGAGGTTTGGGGATATTGCTTCGACTTTTTTGGACATGACGGGGGATTTGTTTGGAATGCAGAATTTCCTGAATTCGAAGATGGCGACGACTTGGCAGGAGTTTGAGGCGAACATTAAGGAGGAGAATGTTTCAGCGCTGAAGAATGGGAGTTATCGGAGGGGGGTGATTCCGCACAGGCCGGCGTATGTGCAGGTAATGGCGGATCCTGGGGAGCGGCAGACGCATTGGGAGGTGCAGGCAGTGATGAAGGATGGGTCGCTTTGGGTGATTGATTGGGGGACGGTGCTGCATTGGACGGATATGCTGCGGCCGGATTGGGTGGCGGCGCGGAGTTATCCGCTGGCTAATTCGTCGGAAAAGCTGCATCCGGTGATTGGGTTGATCGATTCGGGGGATTGGACGCATGAGGTGTATAAGTTTTGTCGGGCGTCGAGGCAGACGGGGATTACTTGGTTTCCGACGAAGGGCAGTAATAGCCAGCATGGGACTTGGGCGGAGACGACGCCGCCGGAGGATGATCGGTTGAAGCTCTATACTTACGTCGATCACACGGCGAAGAATGATTTGTATTTGTCGAGGATTGCGATGCGGGGGAGTCCTGGGCTGCATTTTCCGGCGGATGCGGATGCGGAGTTGATTGGTGGGCATGCTGGGCAGCAGTTGATCAAGACGAGCACGGGTCGGCATTGGAAGAAGATCCCTTGGGATCACTATGGGGATTGCACGAAGCTGGGGGTGGTGGGGAGCTGGGTGATGCATTCGCTGCTGAGTGAGTTGCGGGCGGGGTGATATTGACATGGGCGGTCGGGGGTGGCGGCTGACATCCAATCTCTGAAGAATGATTATCTGTTTGAGGCGGGGTTGCGCTTTACGGATGTGGGTGAGAAGCGGACGTGGCTGGCGGATTTGTATTTGGCTGAGTCGGAGGATCGTTCGGGCGGGGAGGTGACTTCGACGGCGTTTGAGGGGAGCACGGCGAATGTGCAGTTTCGGGGGAGCACGCCGGAGGAGAGGCGGATGGCTTTGCGCCAGGCGATCGAGCATTTGGATGCGCTTTTGAATGCGGAGGTGTCGGCGGCTTCGGCGCCGAGGTTGTTTGGAATTCGGTTCACTGATGCGCCTGCGGCGGTGCTTTGATTATGGCGAAGAAGATTGCAAAGAAACGAGTGACGGGAGTGCGGTCGGTGGCGGCGGCGGAGGTGGTGAATTCGTTGCCGGCAACGACGGGTGGAGTGCGGGTTGCGCCTTCGCTTTCTTACCAGCGGAGCAAGACGATTGAGCGGATGGCGGTGAGCCGAGATCGGGTGGCGGTTTCGCGGTATTTGCAGGAGGCGCTGCCGTTTGCTTACTATGTGACGAATACGCTGCCGGAGGAGGCGGTGGGGCGGGGGATTGGGATTAAGTCGGTGAGCACGAATCCGGAGTTTAAGAAGGCGGCGACGGCTTACTTTGCGAAGTGGGCGAATAGTCCGGCGGTGGATCTGCGGAAGAAGTTGGATTTTTATGCGCTTCAGCCTTTGCTGCTTTCGACGATTTTGGGGGATGGGGAGTTTTTCACGCAGAAGGTGCAGGCGGAGGGTGATGTGCCGAGGTCTTGGCAGTTGAGCGATACGAGCCGGAGGCGGTTGCAGCTTCAGTTGTTTACTCGGGATCAGTTGGTGAGCGGGGATGGGAAGGCGGGGCCGGGGGAGAAGTGGAATGATGGGCTGCTGCTGAATGCGTTTGATCAGACGGTTGTGTGCCGGGTGCAGTTGGAGCCGAGGGATGGAAAGGCGCAGTTTTCGGACATTCCGACGGCGCTGATGTTTCACGGGATGAAGCTGACGCGGATCAATCAGGTTCACGGGCAGCCGTGGCTTTTGGATGGGAAGGATCTGCTGGATACGATCGATATTCAGGCGATTCGGAAGCATGCGGCGAAGGTGAAGGCGGCGTTTCTGGGGGCGACGGTGACGGATGATGGGCAGGTGCCGGAGGCTTTGCGGGTGGTGCAAAGTAAAGGTGTGAGTGGGACGCCTGCGGTGGATAATGGGCAGCGGTTTGCTGAGATTTTTGGTGGGGCGGTGATGATTCCGCTGATGCGGGGGCAGTCGGTAAATTGGTTTAATGCGCCGGAGGCGATGAACTATGGGCAACTGATCGAGGAGTTGCTTTCGCCTTTTGTGTATCGGTTTGGGTATCCGCCGGAGTATATTTTTAAGCTGGGGGCGTTGGGTGGGACGGCTAACAGGACGGTGTTGGCTAAGGTTTCGCGGGCGCATCAAAGGCTGCGGAGTTTGCTGCATCCGTTTTTGCAGTGGGTTTGGGAGTGGGTGATTTCGGATGCGGTGCTCAATGGGGAGCTGTCGCAGTTTGCGGCGGTGGCGGATTGGAATGAGGTGGATTTTGTGGCGGATCCGGATCCTTCGGTGGATTCGGGGCGGGATGAGAAGGCGGAGATGGCGAGGCTGGAGAATAATGCTTCGACGATGGAGGAATACACGGAGAAGCGGACGGGCGGGAGTGGGTTGGCGGTGAGGCAGGAGCGGATTACGGAAAAGCTGGAGGATATGCAGTATGCGATTGCGAAGGCGAAGGAGTTGGGGTTGCCTCCGAGTTTGGCGATGCTGCGGGCGATTCCGCCGAATGAGATGATGGCGATGGCGGGGCTTTCGAATTCGCTAGGGCTGGATCCGGAGGAGTTGGCGCGGCAGATTGCGGCGGTGGGGGCGGATTGACAGGGGTCCGCTTTCATGCGGCAGAATTGGTTCAAGATCACTAATCAAGCGGGAGTCGGAGAGATTTCGATTCGGGGCATCGTGGGAATTTCCAACAAGTCCGGCGAGGATTGGTTTGGGAGTTACGAGGGCGAAGGTGGGACGGTGCGGGAGTTTGAGGAGGAGCTGCGGGCGCTGGATGGGGTGTCGGTGATCAATCTCTACATTTCGAGCGAGGGTGGGTATGTGGCGGCGGGGTTGGCGATTCACGATATGCTGGCGAGGCATTCGGCGCGGGTGGTGGCTCACATTGATGGTTATGCGTTTTCCATTGCGACGGTGATTGCGATGGCGGCGGATGAGATTCGGATGCCTTCGAATGCGCTGCTGATGATTCACAATGCGGCGGGGCCGGCGTATGGGGATTACCGGGTGATGGAGCAGGCGGTGGCGAGTTTGAAGGCGCACAATCAGGCAATCATCCGGGCCTACACGGGCAAGAGCGGGCAGACGGCAGATGTGCTTCAGCCTTTGATGGATGCGACGACGTATCTGGACGGTGCGGCGGCGAAGGCGCTGGGGTTGGCGGATGTGGTGACGGATGAGGTGGCGCTGTCTGCGTGTGTGATCGATCCGCGCATGGTGGCGTGTCTGAACATGGAGCGTGTGCCGGAGAAGTATCGGGGGCGCTTTGACATCCTTTCGAATTCGACGGCTTCAGTTGAGCCGACAATCACCAATTCAAATATCATGGATACCCAAACTCCCCCGTCGGCACCTACGCAGCAAGCTGCGGCGGTGGAAATCAATTTGCAAGATGAGGCGACTCGCCAGGCTCTTGTGACTGCGCTTCAACCGGTGATCGCTGAGGCTGTGAATGCGGCGACGGCTTCTCTTTTGGAGCGGCTGGCTGCGGCTGAGGGTGCGGTGGCTGCGGCTGCTACTGAGGTGGCGAATCTGCGGACGGCGGCTGGGAATGGGATGCTGAGTGCGGCGGCTTCTGGGACGGCTACGGCTGCGGCGGTGGTTTCGGCTAACGGGAACAAGAACGAGAAAACTCGGGATGAGTTCGCGGCGCTTTCTCCTCGTGAGAAGTCGGAGTTTATCAAGGCAAAGGGTAAACTGATCGACTGATTTTTGACAACCTAAACTGACTGATTCCTAACTCGAAAAAAAATATGAAACTGTTTCAAGCGTTCCTTACTTTGTTGGTGGTGGCTGTTGTCGCTGTGTTTGCTGTGACTGGAAAATTCTCTGAGGCGTTTGCTTTGGCGGCGGTTTCGGCTGCGGTGCTTTCCGGGTTTTCCGGTGTGCTGCCTGCTGGGGCTTTCGGTGTGAATACGCTGACGGGGTTGATTCCGGATTTCTACGCGGCGCTTGATGTGGTGTCGCGTGAGTTGACTGGCTTTTTGCCTGCGGCTCAAAGGGATGCTTCGGCGGATCGGTGTTCTTTGAATGCTACGATGCGATCCTTTGTGACGCCTTCCAATACGGCGGTGGGGAACATTACGCCTGCGATGACGATTCCGGCGACTGCGGCGCAAACGATCGGTAACGTGCCGTTCACGATTCAGAAGTCCCGCTTTGCGCCTTTTTCCTGGACTGGTGAGGAGCAGCGTGGGGTGGATACCGGGGTTGGGTATTTGACGATTCAGCAAGATCAGATTGCGCAGGCGATTCGTTCTTTGGTGAATGAGATGGAAGCGGATTTGGCTTCGGCGGCGGCTTTGGGTTCTTCCCGTGCTTTCGGCGCTACGGCTGGCACGGCTCCTGTTTTGGCTGACTTTGCTAATGCGCAAAAAATCCTAGATGATAATGGTGCACCTTTGAGTGATCGTCATTGCATCATCGACACGACTGCGGCGGTGGCTTTGTCTGGAACTGCAAACTTGTTCCGCGTTAATGAAGCCGGTGATGATACTCTGATTCGTCAAGGCATTCTTGGCAATCTTTACGGGTTCGATATTCGCAAGTCCGCTCAAGTGGCGCGGCCTACGGCTGGCAGCATGGCAAGTGCGACTTCGACAAATGCGGCTTTCACAGTCGGGCAGACGGTGATTCCTTTGGCTGCGGCTGGGACGGGTGTGGTGGCTGCTGGTGACATCATTAGCTTTGCCAATGATCCGAATCGCTATGTGGTGGCGGCGGTGAGCTTTGCGGGTGCAAACCCTGCTGTGGGTGACACGATCACGCTGGCGGCTCCTGGTTTGCGTGTGGCACAGTCTGCTGCGACTCGTGCGATCACGGTGCTGGCGACTTCGACTCGCAACATTGCCATGACTCGCAATGCGCTGCTGGTGGGCACTCGTTTGCCTGCGCTGCCTGCTGAGGGTGATATGGCGATTGATCGCACGGTGGAAGTGGATCCTCGCACGGGGATTGCTTTCGAGTTGGCGGTTTACCCTGGTTTCCGCATGGTCACTTACCACATTTCTGCGGCCTGGGGTGTGCGGGTGATGAAGCCGGAGCACATTGCGACGATCATCGGTTAAAAGTTTCTGCGGTGTCCTCCGCTGAAAAATAGAAAACCCTCGTGCGGTTCTGGTTGTCCGCGCGGGGGTTTTTTGTGTTTTGACATGGTGGGCGTGGCATGGATCCGGTGATTGTTGAGACGACTGTGCCAGCCTCTGCGGATTGCGGGGTGCGGTCGTTTCGGGTGATGTGGGAGGGGCTGAGTGGGGAGGCTGAGACGGCGGTGGATGTGCAGGTGTGCGGGCTGGAAAGTCGGGATTTGACGGGGGAAGCGGTGGAGATGCTGGAGATCAAGGAGCGGGTGCCGACGAATCAGGAGGTGGGGAAGGCTTTGGTGAATTTGGGGGTGGCGCTTTTGAATCAGGTGGGGGTGCAGTTTTGTAATCCGGACGATTGATTTTTTTATGGCGACTTCTGTAACAGCTAAGACTTTGAAGGCGGCGCATGTGGACCGGGTGAGGGGGCATGCGGGGGTGCGGAGTCAGGTGGTGGTGGTGGATGGGGTGCGGGTGGTGGGGGCGGTGGTGCATTTGGGGGGATTGCAGCGGCAGCAGGAGGGTGATGGGTCTGGGTTTGTGACGGTGCAGCCTTTGAAGCTGGAGATTTTGAAGTCGATCCTGCCGACGGCGCCGGTGGTGCGTGGGGTGGTGGAGGTGGGGGCGCTGCGTTTTGAGGTGGCTGAGGTGGCGGGTTTTTCGGTGGGGGATGTGGCTTGGGTGGTGAGCTGTGTGCGGGTGGTGCCGTCTTCTGCGGTATGATCACGATCAAGGCGGATCTGCGGCCGTTGGTGCGGGATTTGAAGAAGTTTCGCGGGGAGTTTGAGCGGACGATTAAGGAGGTGGTGGAGACGGAGGCGCGGGGGTTTGTGAAGGATGCGGTGGAATCGACTCCGCCATTCCATGCGAAAGTGCATGCGCGGGGGAAGCAGTCGGTGGCGAGGTTTCAGACGGTGACGGGGAATGTGGCGAAGAAGGCGGGGGAGCGGAAGATCGAGGCGGATATGGATGCCATTTTTCAAGGGGTGAAGCTGCGGGGAAAGCGGACAATTACGAAGGTGTTTGGGAAGCCGATGAAGCGGAAGGTGGTGGTGACGACGGTGGAGAAACATCCGGATTTGGGGGCGGTGTATGATCAGCGGTTGAAGCGGCGGTTTGATAAGGGTGCGAAGCGGATTTCGCGGGGGCAAAAGGCGGCGTTTTATGTTTCGAGTGTGAAGCTGGCGGCTTTGAAGTCAGAAAGGAAGAAGCGGGTGGGGAAGCTGGTGGCGGGGTGGGCGCCGGCGGCGGCGCGGCTGAAGGTGAAGCTGCCGGCGTGGGTGACGCGGCATGCGGCGCGGGGGTCGGTGGTGCTGCGGGTGACTCGGGGGGGCTATACGGTGACGATTTCGAATCGGGTGCCGTTTGCGGATCGGGTGAATTTGCAGGCGATTGCGGACAGGGTGCTGGCGGGGCGGAGTCGGAAGCTGGAGGCGCGGTTGCCGTTTGTGCTGAAGGGGGCGCTGAAGCGGGCGCGGTTGGAGTCGATGGGGGTTTTATGACATGGGGGTTTTGGAGTTATGATTGAGACTTTGGAGAATACTTTGGCGGGGTTGGTGGCGCGGTATTTGGATACGGCGGAGAGTGTGGCGGCTGGGGTGCCGGAGATTCCGATTCTGGTGGCGGATGCGGGGCAGGAGAAGGCGCTGCCGTGCCTGGTGGTGGAGGGGGAGGTGCGGGAGGCTACGAGTGCCAGGCGGGCGGTGGTGGTGACGATGCATTTGCACGGGCGTCTTGGGACGGCTGAGGGGCAGACGACGCGGGTGGTGGCGGCGGGGTGGATGCGGGCGTGTGAGGCGCGGCTGAGGGATGATGAGGCGTGGTATGAGTGGCTGGCGGATGAGGAGGAGGAGGTGCGGACGGGGTATCGGATTCTGCATCGGATGATTGTGCCGGCGGAGCCGATCGAGCGGGATCAGGCGGGGGATGTGGTGATGCGTTTGGCGATGGGTTTTGTGTGCTGGGTTTGACATGCGCGAGTGAGGGAATCCCCCCTTTTTTTTATGCCTGTTGATCCCATTATTGAATACGGTTTGGCTCCTTCTTTTGGTCTTGTGAATGAGACGGGGGTGCTGGTGAAGTCGGTGACGTTTACGCCGGAGCGGGATGTGGTGACGCGGAAGGGTTCGAATCGTGCGGTGAATTATGAGCGGCATGAGGATCCGCGGCTGGGTATTTCGTTCACGGGGGAGATCATTCCGGCGACTTCGGGTGGGGCGGCTGAGGGTTTGGCGCAGGCGCATCCTGGGGCGAGTGTGGATTTGGCGAATGCGGCGGATGGGGATAATATTCACGGGTTCGACATTCATGGTGATAATTTGACGGTGGTGCTGAATCCGACTCGGGAACTTTCGGATAGTGAGGCGCCTTCGGTGACGATTCCGGCGATGTATCGGCCTTTTGTTTCGGGGACGGCGATTTGATGAGGAGCGGCTGAGCCGCTGGTTGGGTTTACTTTTTTCTATCTTATGGCTGAGAAGATCAGTGGTTGGAGCACTTCGAATACACGGCTGGCAAGTGCGTTTGCTGCGCTGGGGTTTGGGGTTTCGACGCGGATGACGGAGGTGCTGGAGCGGGGGGTGACGAAAGCGCGGTTTTTCATTGAGGAGATGTCGGCGAGGAATGGGATGCGGCGAGATTTGCTGCGGGCGGGATGGGAGAATGGGGGGCTGGCGAAGGCGGATGCGATGCATCCTTTGTTGATTTCGATGGCGGCGATTGAGAATTATGAGGCGCTGCTGGATATGCAGGCGGTGGGGAGTCGGTGGGTGCTGGTGATGGGTGCGGGTGGGTGGGTGTATAAGCGGGGTGAGGAGGATTCGCGGTTGCGGCTGTGTGGGGAGTTGATTCGGACGGGGGATTTGCCGCTGGCGGCGGCGCTGGGGGTGATCGGGCTGCCGGTGGTGGATATTCAGGGGGAGCCGGGGGCGCGGCGGTATGTGCTGCCGGCGTCGCGGGTGGAGGCTGGGGTGCTGAAGGCGGGGGAGCTGATTAAGCGGGAGGTGCCTGGGAAGTGGGATCTGGCACTGGAAAAGTCGATGCCGGGGCATCCGCTGTGCGTGGGGTATCAGGCGACGTTTTCTCATGCGGCGCTGGTGGCGCACATGAAGCGGCATTTTAAGGCGGTGGTGCTGCGGGCGCCGGGGAGCCAGCGGCGGGCGATGGTGGGTGAGGGGGCGACGGGGCGGGTGATGGATCAAGTGAGGAAGCATTTTCAGATTCCGGGATAAACGACTGATTTTTTTTCTATGAGTGAGATAACAACGATTATTGATGATGATGTGGAGGGGCTGGCGATCGAGGCGGCGGCGGAGGTGGAGCGGAAGGCGGCGGCTTTTGGGGTGCTGGCTTGGCAGGGGGTGGCGCTGGAGCCGTTTTCGTTTTCGCGTGAGATGATGTATCACACGATGACGGCGGTGG
Organism: Verrucomicrobiaceae bacterium; assembly: GCA_027487315.1. Classification (GTDB taxonomy): domain Bacteria; phylum Verrucomicrobiota; class Verrucomicrobiia; order Verrucomicrobiales; family Verrucomicrobiaceae; genus JAGRPD01. The sequence goes on from JAIYDW010000142.1 coordinate 14,777, forward strand.
CGGGGCTGGCGCCGATGCGGGTGATTGCGAAGGGTCCGCAGGGGTTTTTAGCGCATGCGGTGTTTATTCTGTGGCTGTGCCGGACGAAGGGGGAGGCGCTGGAGGCGATGCGGCATGATGCGCGGGGGATGGTGGCGGCGGCGGAGTCTTGGGGGGCGGTGCATATCGGATCCAATTTGCAGACGGAGGCGATGGATTTGGCGGTGGATATTTTGAGGCAAGCTGAGAAGACGCGGGCGGTGCATGCGCCGAGGTCAGGTGGTGGAGGCGACTCGGGAAACTTGCACGGCCTTTGACGGAAGCGGCGTATTTGGTGCTTCTTTCAAGGGCCGTTCCGGGTTTGACTTTTTTTCAGATGCGATGGGAGATTTCTTTGGCGATGGGGTGGGCGTTGATCCATGCGGCGCGGATCGAGGACGGTCATGCGATGGTGTGGGAGGATCGGCGGTTGTCGAGGAGGGGGCGGTGGTGGGAGCGGGTTATGAGGCGGTTTGGAGGGGAGTCGCAATGACGCGGGAGCGGAGTCGGAGGCTTTTGGATCAGATTTCGGTGGGGGAGCGGTTTATGCTGATGTTTGGGCGTGGGGAGTTGAAGCGGGATCCTTTGCGGGTGGTGTGGAAAGGGAACGCCTCGGATCAGGCGACGGCGAGGAAACCGCTATGAAAAACGCGACAGATAAGCTTCGAGCCGTTGCCTACATACGATTTGTTCGGCGGCTTTGCTGTGGGTGGAAAGGGCATAACTGGAAAGTCGGCTACTACGCCGACGAATCGAGTTACGCGACATGTGATCGCTGCGGAGAGCGCCGCGAGCCAGTGCAGCGCACTGATGGATGCACGCCGGTATGGGACGCGCCGTCTAATGCCTACAAGTGCAAACACTCTGACAACATGGCAGCGAGAGGATGGGGTGGACTATGTCCCGCGCATCGCAGTCTGCCGAACGATCAAGGCCATGCGGCGGCGAGCAGTGGCCTGAATCCAACTTGAGAGCTTATCGCCGTCGCATGCGCTGCCTTGTTCGAGGGCGGCCGACTCTAACCTAAAACCGTTGAAATCATGATACCGCTGAAAAAAGAAGATGCCGGAGAATGGACATACACGCTCCCCGGAATGGACCCAATCGCCGCCACGGTGTTCTGGGATGACCGTGGATTCACCGCTGTCCGCGTTGACGATGTGCGGCAACTCCCGGTCCACATGATCGATGAGGCCGTGTGGGAGCGCGTCGAAATGATGACGTGCGAATGGTGCGGAAAAGAGTTCCCCGCCGATGCTCGCGCATGCGTGGAGGCTGGAATCGACGCGTATCACCCGCCGGAAGATGGAGAGGAATGGAAAGGCGAGGAACCCACTCAACTTCCACCAGGCCACTTTGCCGGAACCGATCGTGAGCGGCTGAAAACAGAAATGGGACTTGATGACGCACAGCTCGATGAACTGCTCAGCACGGGAAAGGTGGAAGGGCTGGGCGCTATTGTCTGCCTCGAATGCCAAGATGCCGGACTGGAGGCCGCCGAAGCGCAATGAGTCCCTCGAACGTGGAGGCCAGACACGGCGAAGAGAAGGCGCAGTAATCACGACAGACACTCTATGAGCCGTTGTTCTGCGCCGTCGTGTTAGCTGGCTTTTCTCGACCTCCAAAAATAATTTTATATTCGCTCTTTACAAACCCAACAGTTGGGTTTATAGATACGGGGTCAGCACGAAACTCAACTCAACCAAATATGAAAACACACTACCGAGTCCAAGAACTTAAAAGCAACACAAACTCAACGGAATTTCACTGGAGCGAAACCGTAAATTCCGAATTTGGCAATCACTTCTCGCCAGCGCCTGAAGGGTCCAAGTATCCCTTTGCCCGCACTCGCTCACCTGTGAATGAGGACGGCGGATATGAAACTGAAGACATGGCAAAAGCCAGTGAGCCGAGAATGCCGTGGAGGTCGGCGGAAAATGACGACCTTGCGGGCAAGCCCGAGATCCAAGGGAAGCGTAAAAAAATCCAAGTCACTCCTCTGCATGTGGGAGTCGAAAAAGGCCGCGTGTATCGCATCATCAAAATTGACGCCGTATGAAATGCCCTCACTGCGGAAAGAAGATCAACGTTGGCTCTCTCATGGGGAGCCAACGATCCAAAGCAAAAAGCGCCGCTGCCAAAGTGAACGGCGCGAAGGGCGGGCGGCCTCGGAAAACTCCGAAGGCCGTGACGCCTTCTGAGCCAGCTAACAGATGATTCTAACGAAACGATTCGCAATATTGTTGATATTTGCGAAGGAGTTGGGGTGAGTTTTGACATGGGCGGGGCGGTGGGTTGTTTTTTCTATGTCTGCTATTGTCCAGATTGGTTTTGATGGGAAGCCGGTGATGGCGGGCCTGGGGGGGCTTGAGGCGAGACTTGGGGGGTTTGCTAAGAAGGCGGGTGGGGTGTTTTCGGGGGCGTTTGGTGCGATGGGGAGTGGGCTGCTGGCGGGGATCGGGGTGGGGGCGATTAAGCAGTCGCTCAATGCGTTCGATGATTTGGCGGATACGTCGCTGCGGTTGAATGAGTCGGTGGAGGTGCTTCAGCGGGTGGGGTTTGCGGCGGAGATTTTGGCGGGGGTGGATCTGGATGGGTTGACGAGTCAGTTTCTGCGGCTGGAGAAGAGTCTGGGTGAGGTGGGGAATGAGAAGGCTTCGGCGGCGCTGGCGAATCTGGGGATTTCGGCGGAGTCGCTGGCGCGGCTGCCGCTGGATGAAAAGATTTTGGTTTTGTCGAAGGCGTTCCAGCAGGCGCGGGAGTCGGGGACGGGGTATAACGATATTTTGGCGCTGATGGGGAAGAGTGCGGGGCAGTTGATTCCGCTGCTTTCGACTTCGGCGGAGGAGATTCGGAATCTGATGGATTCGGCAAATGTGGTGAATGATGCGGGGGTGGCGAATCTGGCGGCGCTGAATGATCGGGTGGATGCGTTTTTGACGAATACGAAGGCGGGGTTTGGGGCGGTGCTGGCGATCGGGGCGGGGCTGGCGAAGACGGTGGACAATTATTTTCAGCCGGGAGCGGATTTGGCGGGGGCGTTTGCGGATGCGTTTGCGGGTGAGGGTGACAATGGGGAGGCGGAGCGGCGCAGGAAGCGGGAGACGGCGGCGACGGCGCAAGAGGCGGCGCGGGCGGCGGAGCTGGAGGCGGGGGCGCGGGAGAAGGCGGTGGAGGCGGCGGCGCGGAAGGAGCAGGCGATGGAGGGGGTGACGGCGCGGCTGCGGGAGCAATATGGGCAGGCGCAGTTCGATGCGCTGCAATCCAATGCGGATCTGGAGGGGCAGATTGCGAATCTGAAGCAGCTTCAATTAACTCGGGCGGAGGAGCTGCGGCGGGAGATGGAGGCGGGGCCGCTGACGGAGCAGAGGATGCTGGAGTTTGCGACGGCGGATCTGGCTTTGGAGCAGGAGCGGATGGGGCTGCAAAAGCAGCTGAATAAGCAGCGTGATGATGAGGCGAAGAAGGCGAAGGATGAGGCGGAGGCGCGGGATGAGGCGGTGAAGGGTCTGATGGTGGAGGCGGAGATTCTGGCGGCGAAGGCTGCGGGGCAGGAGGAGGTGGTGAAGCGGCTGGAGCGGGAGGAGGCGATTCGGGAGCGGGTGAAGCAGATTGTGGAGCAGACGGGGCTGAGTCAGGATAAGGCGCTGGCGGCGGCGACGAAGTTGCAGGATTTGACGGAGCGGGCGGAGAAGTCTGAAGCGAAGCGGGGTGAGGATGTGGAGCGGCGGATTCAGGGGTTTTCGGCTGAGAAGATGGGTGGGGCGGAGGATGCGCGGGGGCGGGCGGCGGCGCGGCGGGCGGCTGGGGATGAGAAGCGGGCGCTGGCGTATAAGCAGAGTTTCGGGGGGCTGGATGAGTTTTATGCGGATCAGAAGGATCCGGGGTTTGCGCGGGCGAAGACGCCTGCGCTTGATGCGTTTTTTGGGCGGAAGGGTGAGGGGGAGGCTGGGGTTTCAATGCGGCGGGCGGAGGCTGCGGCGCAGGGGGTGAGGTCGGATCCGGCGGTGGGAATTTTGTCTGATGTGAAGGCGCTGCTGGAGCGGAATGTGGCGGCGGCGGAGGCGATTGCGGTGGCTTAACTTTTTTCTGTGTATGGCGGTTTTACCTTTGATCGAATATGGCGAGAGGGATTTGGATTTGCCGGATCGGCGGATTCGGCGGGTGGTTAATGATTTGCAGGAGGTGCAGGGGACGTTTCAGCGGGATGAGGGGGGGCTGTTTTTGCCGGGGTCGGCTTATCCGGGGGTGTCGGGGTATCTGGTGCAGTCTTCGGTGGAGACGCGGGAGACGGCGGATTGTTTTGTGTATGATGTGACGGGGGTGGGGGTGCTGGGTGGGGTGGCGAGCTTTGATCGAGTGGAGTCCGAGAATGAGGAGGGGTTTGATGAGGGGTCGATGACGTTCCTTTCCAATGAGAAATATCATCTCAAAAAGGGGGAGAGTTTGCCGGGGATGCCGGCGATGATTTGCACGAGCGTGCGGCGGCGGCAGCATCCGGTGCATGGGGATTTTTGGTATAACGATGGGTCGTATAAGGGGCAGTTGGTGGATTCGGAGGTGAAGGTGCGCTGGGGGAATGCGGGCCGGGAGATGACGAAGGATGCGATCGCGGTAAATCTGCCGGGTGGGTGGGGGGATCCGAGGAAGAGCAATATTTTGTGGGGGCGGAGTTCGTGTGTGCTGAGCTATGTTTCGCAGAGTGTGCCGAGGACGGTGGTGCCTTCGCAGTCGGGCGGGGCGCCGCATCCGCAGGCGCCGTTTGTGTTTGATCCGGTGCTTTCTCTGCCGAATGAGGATCTGACTTGGAACTGGCCTAATGGGTGGACTTTGGCGGATTTGAATGTGGATATTCTGCCGGGGACTTCGATTTGCTTTGTGGTGGAGTCGTGGGTGTATAATGCGCAGGCGACGTTTAGCTAAGTATGGCTGGGATTCTGCGGTGGCGGCGGTTGACGCGGGAGCTGCAAGAGGCGGCGGCGCTGGGGGCGTTTGGCGATGGGCTGCGGCTGCATGCGGGGGCGGATGGGTCGTTGCAGTTGGTGGAGTCGGTGGAGGTGGTGGACAATGCGTTTGCGCATCGGTTGGAGGGGAATAAGCTGTTTCCGGTGTTGGCGGATTTTGATGGGGCGCCGGTGACGGTGGGTGATGGGACGAGTGCGGATGATCCGCCGGTGTTTGTGGAGCTGACGGAGGAGCAGATGGTGGGGCCGACGGTGGGATATGTTTGGGCGGTGCGTCCGTCGCCGGAGGAGGATTTTATTTTGCCGGCGGAGTTTCGGTTGGCGGTGAATCTGCCGACGGTGGAGAGTGATGCGATGGTGGCGTTTAAGCTGGTGCTGCTGGTGCGGTTTGGGCAGGTGCTGACGCTGGATGATTGACGTGGGGCTTTTGTGATGCTGGTGAAGCCGGATGCTTTTGTGAGGGTGGGGAGCGTGCTGGCGCTGCTGAAGAGGCTGAGTGGGCGGGTGAGTCGTGGGCGGGGGTGGAGTGTTTCGGAGCTGGGGGGTGATCAGTGGCTTTCGCGGGGGCCGAGGTATTTCTTTGCGGGGCAGGCAAGGCGGGGGGCGGGTGGGGTGACGGTGGAGCCGCTGTGGGTGCGGGCGTTTAATTGGGAGGGCTTTGGGCAGTTTCCGGTGTCGGGGGCGGTGGATGTGCCGGTGCCGGGGGTGCTGGGGGTGCGGGTGGAGTGGGTGGTGGATTGGGCGGCGGATCCGGTGTTTCCGGAGGTGCTGGCGCGGTATGAGCGGGTGGTTTCGGTGACGCTGGAGGGGGCGGCGGAGGTGATGCCGGCGATGAAGGCGGCGGTGGATTATACTTTGGTGGGAACGTCGCCGGATGAGGTGGCGACGGTGCTTTCGAGTCAGCCGAGGTCGGTGGCGTGGGTGGCGCTGGCGACGCTGGATGCGAATGGAGTGGTGACGCATTTGGAGGGGGCTGGGGGGCTGAGCCGGGGTGTGATGGATGTGCTGATGCCGGTGCCAAATGTGTTTTTCGAGGGGGTGCCGGTATGAGTGGGGCTTTGACGCGGGCGGCGATGCGGCGGGTGGTGGAAGGGCTGGCGAAGCTGCCAGGGAAAGCGTGGCTGAGTGTGCGGACGTGGGAGGCGCTGTTGCGTGGGGCGGTGAAGCCTGGTGGGCGGCTGTCACGGGTGGGGCCGAGTGCGCGGGTGGTGCCGAGGGCTGAGGTGATGGATGTGGAGGTGGTGGATTTTGTGGACTGCTCCAGGCGTGGGGTGGTGGTGGTGCCGGGGGCGGTGGCGGGTGAGGGGCAGCGGTTTTGGGTGCTGCCGCCGAGGGTGGTCTATGATGGGGCGGGGGTGGGGCGGCTGGTGCGGCTGGGGGCGGGTGTGGTGTGGCGGGAGGGGCGGCTGGAGTCCGGTGAGGATGAGGTGGTGGGGGTGGTGGCGTTCTGGACGCCGGGGGGGCTGTGGGCGGATGAGACGCCGCCTGTGTGGCGGGTGCTGCCGCAGGCGGATCCGGACAGGGATTATCCGGTGAGTGAGGCGGCGGCGGAGCGGGTGGTGCTGGCCTTTGGGGTGGAGGCGGTGCGGCGGTTTGGGCCGGTGTTTTATGCGAGGCTGTGATTGACAGCGGGCTGGGAGGGTGAAGCTTTTTTGGAACCTGGATACGAATCGGCTGGTGACGCAGTTGGGTGGGACGGTGGTGCTTTCGGGGATGGAGTTTAAGAGGCGGGATGGGGTGAGGCTGGAGATTTTGTTTTTTCGGGGGTCGGCGCTGGGTGGGGTGCTGGCGGAGATGCCGAGCACGATGGAGGTTCGGTTTGCGATCAAGACGGCGATCGGTGGAGATTTGCTGGTGTTTTCAGCCGATTTTTCTGAGAATGCGAATGGGTGGTGGGTGGCGGAACCGAGTTTTAATACGACGGAGCTGAATGATGCGTTTGATACGAATCAGGCTTCGATTGCGGTGGTGGGTGAGTTGACGCGGCGGGAGGATGTGGGGCAGCCGTGGGCTTCGACTCAAACGCTGGCGGTGACGGTGCGCAATGATTTGATTGTGGGCGATGAGGGGACGCCGAACAATGCGAGCAGTCCGACGGATTATCTGACGGCGGCGCAGAGTGTGGCGCGGTTCTTGAGGTATGATGCGGCGCAGAGTTTGACGACGCCGCAGAAGGCGCAGGCGATTTCGAATCTGGGGCTGCCTGCGGCGTTTGGGGTGGTGAATGTGCAGGTGTTTACGGCGAATGGGACGTGGACGCGGCCGGCGGGGGCTTTGTATGCGCGGGCGTTGGTTGTGGGTGGTGGTGGGGGTGGTGGCTCTGGGCGGCGTGGGGCGGCGGGGTCTGTGCGCACGGGTGGCGGGGGTGGGGCGGCGGGGAGTGTGGTGCTGCGGGACTTTTTCCTGCTGCCGAATGCGACTGAGGCGGTTGTGGTAGGTGCGGGGGGCGCAGGTGGGGCGGCGGTGAGTGCGAATTCGACGAATGGGAATAATGGGGGGGCTGGTGGCAATTCGACGTTTATGAGCTGGCAGGCAACGGGTGGGGCGGGCGGCAGTGGGGGGGGAACTGGAACTTCGATTAATGGCGGGGCGGCGACGGTTTCGAATATGGAGGCGAATGCGATTACGCAGATTTCAGGTGGTGGCGCGGGAAGCAATAATGTGGGGAGTAATGGGGATGATTTGGGGATGGAGCGGCCGACGGGTGGCGGCGGTGGTGGTGGGATGGAGTCGGGCAATGTGGCGCGTGCTGGGGGCAATGGTGGCCGGCAGCGGCAGGTGGCGTTTAACTATTTTGGAACGGCGATTGCGGGGGGTGCAGGTGGGGCTGCGGCGGGTGCGGGTGGGGCGGGGGCTGCGGGGGTGAATTACTTTGGGCTGGGCGGTGGTGGTGGTGGGAGCGCTGGGGGCGCTGGGGGTGCTGGGGGGAACTATGGCGGTGGTGGCGGGGGTGGGGGTTCGGGGATCGATGCGACGACGGCGAGTGGTGCGGGTGGGGCTGGGGCGGGTGGTTTGGTGGTGGTGGTGACTTTGTGTGCGGTTTGATTTTTTTGAGCTATGACTGAGGCGACTTTTTTTGTGGATTTGCAGACGGGGGAGATCCGGTCGAAGATCGTGCGTAGTGTGGCGCCTTCGATTCGGGTGCGGTTCAATACGTTTTTGAAGTGTGTGATTGGGTTTGTGCGGGATGAGGTGGCGGAGGCGCTGGCGGATGGGACGGGGGTGACGCTGGTGGTGAAGCCGATGCTGGGGCATACGGCGGCGGCGGTGGCGCTGGATGTGACGGCGACGGTGACGGGGACCGGTGCGGCGAGACGGTATGAGATGCAGGCGCTGGTGACGGGGGATGTGCTGAGTGGTTTGCTCAATGGGCTGGATGAGGCGGTGTTTTCTTTGCAGGTGGCTTGGGGGACTGAGGGGGCGGCGGGGTATGGGATGAGTGAGCCGCTGGAGATCGTGATCGTGAATGCGTATGTGAGGCCGGGGGATGAGCTGCCGGATCCGACGGGGGATGCGGCGTGGGAGCTGCTGAAGGATACTTTTCCGCAGGGGACGCCGGATGAGGTGGAGCGGACGTTGGAGTTTGATGTGGGCGGGGTGACGGATCACGGGGCGCTGACGGGGCTGGGGGATGATGATCATCCGCAGTATCTCAATGAGGATCGGGGGGATGCGCGGTATGCGGCTTTAGGGCATGAGCATTCCATCGCTCAGGTTACGGGGTTGGAGGGTGAATTGGATGGTAAGGTGGCGGATGGGACAAATTTGGCGGCGGGGTTTTCTTTTCCTGGTGTCGGTGGGCTAAGGGTTCGTGATAGTGCTGGAAATCATGCGATGATCATTCAGACCGGGGAAGATTTGAGTCAGGATCGAGGTTTGAATTTTTTGTTAAATGATGGGACAAGAAATGTGAGTTTGAGTGGGAATTTGACGGTGCCAGCTGCTGCGGCGGTGAGTGGGACGAATACGGGGGATGTGACTTTGGCGGGGGCGCCGGGTTATTTGACGATCGTGGGGCAGGTGATCACGCGGGCGTTGATCAATCTGGCTTCGCATGTGACGGGGATTTTGCCGAGGGCGAATGGGGGGACGGGGCTGAGTGCGGCGGGGGCGGTGGGGAATGTGCTGACGAGCGATGGGACGGACTGGACGAGTGCGGCGCCGGCGGCGGCGTCTTATGCGTCACAACTCCAGGCGCGGCAGGGGTTGAGTTCTACGGTGGCGATTTCCCCGGCTACGATGTGGGGGGCGATGCAGGAGGCTTTGTTCATTGCGGATTTTTCGCGGTTTATTTCCACTACAAATACGGGGTCTGGGTCGATGTTGACGACGGGTTCTACTCCCACCCCGCAAACGGGAGCGACTGCGAATAGTTCATCGCGCGGTCAGTGGATCACTCAAGCTAAATCCGGGGCTTCAAGTTGGACGACGGCGGATTTTTCGCGGCCTTCGGCTTTTGGACTGACTTTGACGGTGGGGAGTAGTGGGACGGTGAGCACGGGGCTTTTTCGTGTTTGGTTTGGGACGGATACGAATGCGGCGAGCATCGCGGCAAGGGGGTATGGGTTCGAGATCCGGCAGCATCGGGTGTGGATCATCGCGCATAATGGGACGACGCTGGTGACTCAAGATACGGGGGTGGATATTTCTTCGACGGCGTTTGTGCTTAATGTGATGCGATGTGTGAATAATGGGGTGGGAAGCATTTCGGTGTTTATGAATAATGCGCAGATTGGGTCTGCGCTGTCAGGTGGGCCGACTACGGCGGGCATCGGCACATTGAACATTCTGAATCTCAACGGGGCGACGGCGGCGGCGAATGACATCCGCACTTTGGCGGGGACTTTCACGGCTAACTTTTTCTGATATGAACTGGACTCCTGCACAGCTTGAAGCGGCGTTTGGGATGACGGGGGTGGTGCTGGAGAATGATGTGATTGTGGCGGGGGTGGGCTTGGATCTGGCAGTGGCGAATGCGCGGCTTGAGGTGTGTGTGGCGGCGAAAAAGCTGGAGCCGGATGCGGAGGCGTATCAGGTGCGTGCGTGGATGATCCGGAGTGGGATTGCGCTGTCTGTTGTGCCGTCGATGATTTCTAATGCGGTGCCTGCGGGGCCGGATCGAGATGAGGCGCTGATGCGGTGGGAGTTTGCGGTGCGGGTGCCGAAAGATCATCCGCTGGTGGCGGTGGTGGCGAGCGGGCTGGGGGTGTCTGTGGATTCGATCTGGTGGGAGGTGCTGGCGCTATGAGGCGGGTGCTGCGAGTTTTGTTTGTGATCTGCGCGGGGGTGATTTGCGCTGGGTGCAGTTCTTTGGCGATCTTGCGGCAGCGGTTGGAGTATCGGGGGTTTTTGGAGGATTGGGGGGTGGAGAAGCCGGGGAGGACTTGGATCTATGTGCCGGTGTTGGCGGTGCTGATGAGCTGCTTTGGGTCGGGGTGTAATTTGATGGAGGGGCTGAATCAGTTTGATCCGAATTCCAAGGGGCCGGTGCCGTTTTCTTCGGCTTGGTGGGACCGGCGGGGGGAGAAGAAGAAGTTAAAGGAGGAGTCGATTTATGAACGTTGATGAGCTTTTGAATCAGCCGGTTTCAAGGGAGATTTCGGAGGCGGTGTGGGCGGCGGCGACTGCGCAGAAGGAGCGGCGGCTGCGGGAGATGCCGATGGAGCTGCGGGGGGAGTTTCGGTGGAGCATCGCGGCGGGTTTTCAGTGGTTTCCGGAGTCGCCGGAAGACGGGGATAAGCTGGTGGAGCGGATGATGGGGAAGCCGTGGGAGGTGGGGTTGAAGGCTACGGTGACGCTATGAGGCTGACGTTTGAGGAGTGGGTGAAGGTGCATGGGGAGGTGGCTGAGGCGGAGTGGTTTCGCGGGGGGTGCAAGGGGACGAAGGGGAGGTATCTGGCGGCGGCGTATCGGGTGTATTGGCTGGAGTGGGAGGAGGATCGGGAGGTGGTGCAGGTGTTTGCGGTGATCGCGCTTTTGGGGTGTGTGGGGCTGGCTTTTTGGCCGAGGATTTTCCGGTGGGTGATTGGGTGGTTTGAGCCTTTGACATGATGGGTGTGGCATTGTTTTTATGAGTGATGCTGCTGATCGTTTGGAGAGATTGGAGATGGCGATCTTTGGCGATGGCGGCAGCAATATGGGGGTGCTGGCGAAGCTGGGGAAGATCGAGATCGAGCTGGCGCATACGAATCGAACGCTGGAGTCGATCAATGGGCACATTGCGAAGATCGTGTGGATCATCCTGGGGGCGGTGATCGTGGCGATGATGGGACTGGTGCTGCGGGCGCCTGCTGCGGCTGGCAATAGTGCAAGTATTTCGGTGGGGGCGAGTGAGTCGGTGGTGGATTCGGGGCGCGGGTATCTGACGGTGGCCGAGGTGGCGGCGAAGGAGGGGAAGGCGGAACGAACGATTTTGGACTGGATCGAGGCGGGGCGTGTGGAGCCGATGCCGGTGAAGAGTGCGAAGAGTTGGGTGGTTGCGGCTGATTACCGCATTTTGCCGCATTTTGCGGAGGGTGGCGGCGGTGAGTGAGATTGACACTAGGGGCTTTTCGAAGAGATGAGCTTTCCGACCTTTGAGCCGTTTAAACGGAAGCGATTTCAAAAACCTAATCTGACTGCGGATCAAATCACTATGAAAACAATCGCTGTGTTTTTAACGACTTCGAAGGGCTGGATCGTGCGGCAGGGGCTGAAGTATGCCGGGTTAGGTTTTGCGACTTTTGCGACTTGGGTGCAAGGGAAGGCGGCGGCGCTGAATTTGCCGCTGGATAAGGTGGAGGCGGTGCTTTCGCCTGCGCAGGCTTTGCTTTCGGCGGTGGTGGTGCTGGGGGTGGAGCTTTTGCTTTCGTTCGTGGCGCGTAAGAATCCGTGACACGGCGTTTCCATTGGGAACGGAAGAGGCAGCGGGTTAAGCGGCGGCTTTATCTGGCTGCCTTGTTTTTGGTGGGGGTGGGGGTGGTGGGGGCGTTGATTTGTTTGGTGAGTTGTGAGAGTGGCAAGCGAGGTTTTGAGGGGCCGCTGTGGGAGAGAGAGGGTGGGGTTTTGAATCCTTGGGGTTAAGTGCTTTTGACAGGCGGTCGATGGCATGAGTCTGCTGCCTCCTGCGAAGCCTAAGTTGTCTGAAAGGGATTTGGATGTGCTGCTGAAGAAGCACAAGGTTGATCGGGCGCGATGGCCGTTTTTGGTGTTTGGGATTCGGGGTTACTATTCGAGGACGATGGGGCCGACTCGGGGTAATGATCGGGGGATTTATGATGATTTGATTGGCCTGGTGACGCCGAATGTGACGGCGTTTTTCAATGGCAATACGGATCCGAGTGCGGTGAGGCGTGGGCGTGGGACCGGTGCGGGGAAGGGGATGGCGAGTTTGAAGCCGGGTTTTTGGCCGGTGTATCGCTTTGATCTGCATCGTGGGCAGTATTTGGCGCTGTGCCAGCGGGCGGGGGCGGTAACGGTGGTGCGTGATGGGTCGCCGGATTACGAGGACACGGGTTGGTTTGGCATTAACATTCATCGCGGCGGGGTGCGTGGGACGAGCAGTGAGGGCTGCCAAACGGTGCCGCAGCAGGGCGGTCAGTGGGATGCGTTTATTTCGCTGGCGGTCGCTGAGGCTAAGCGGATGTATGGGGCGAAGTGGCGGACGACGACGGTGCCGTTTCTTTTGATGGAAGGTTAACGGCGGCGGCGTGGGAGGCGTGTGCGGCGGGGCTGGGGGGCTTTGATGGGTGGCGGTGTGGGGCGGTGCCAGGCGGCGTTTATTTCGTTGTCCTGGGGGATGAGGTGGCCGTAGGTAGCTTCGGCGGTTTCGATTTCGTCGCCTAGCCATTTGGCGACTTTGTAGATAGAGACGCCTTTGGAGACGAGGAGGCTGGCGAAGGTGCGGCGGAGATCGTGGAAGGTGAAGCGGGAGAGGTGGAGTTTTGCGAGGTGGCTTTTGAAGCGTTTGCGGAAGTCGGCGCGGTAAACGGAGCGGCCGTGTTTTTGTTCGGGGCGAAACATGAAGGGGGCGGGGAGGCTGTAGGTGTCGAGGAGGAAGGTGCGGAATTCGTCAGTGAGGGGAACGGTGCGGCGTTCGCGATCCTTCGGGGTGAAGGTGGGGGTGGAGTCGATGTGGATGAGGCTGAGGGTCAGATCAAACCATGCGGGGATGGCTTCGATGATTTCGAGTTTGCGCATGCCAGCGTGGAGGGCGCAGTAAAGGACGAATTTTAATGAGGGGTCGGTGCAGGTGTCGAGCACGGCGCGGGCTTCATTCGGGAGGAGGAAGAGGCGGCGCGGCTGGGGGCGGATGCGTGGGGGGGTGATGTCGGCGGTGGGGTCGGTGCCGAGTTTGTTTTGTTCGATGAGCCAGGCGATCCACCATCGGACTTGTCGAAGGTAGGCGATGGCGGTTTGAGGTTTGGCTTTCAGGTGATGCGCAAACCAGACGGCGCAGGCGCCGGGGGTGATGTGGCGCGGGGTTTGGGCTGCGGTGGCTGCGGCGAAGCTGCGGAGGACGTAGCGGCGTGAGTCGAGGGTGGCGCGGGTCAAGCCTTCAATGCGTTTGGCGGTAATGTAGCTTTCGATTTCTGCGGTGCATTCGGCGGCGGCGGCGCGATGCTGGGGGCCGTCGGTGCGTTTGATGGCTTCGGCTTTGGCGATGGCTTCGGTGAAGTCGGTGGTGTGGAGGGATTGGCGGAGCTGGGGGGAGCCGGGGAAGGGTGTCCAGCGGAGCCACCATGTCTTTTTTCCTGGGTGCTGATAGAGGCCGGGGTATGTGGGTCTGCTGGGCAAGGTCTGCTAATTAGCGGAGAAATAGCAGAAATAGCAAGTTAAACGGGAGGCGCGGGAGGCCGGTGCGGTGGGCTTTGCCCTTGTGATATGGTCGGGCCGGCGAGATTCGAACTCACGACCTCTTGCACCCCATGCAAGCGTTCTACCAGGCTGAACTACGGCCCGACCTTTTCGGCACCTGGAGGTGCGCGGGCGGAATAGTGGATGGGAAGAGAAATGAATGCAACTGAGATTGTTAGACCGACTCTCGAAATTCTTGTCACCTTGCACGGCGGCGGAGCGGCCTCATTGGCTGCGTCAGCCGCTTGCCCGCTATTGATTTAATAGCGGGCTGCGCGACTTCCTTGCCACTAAGGCCGCTGCGCTTGCCGGATCAAAATGACAATCTTTTCGAGAACCGGTCTAATCTTGATGAACGAGAATGGAGGGGATGTTGAAAAGCGCTTGCGCAGAGGCGTTGGCCGAGTACACTGCGGTTCGCTTCCATTATGGACGGTGACACTCCTGAGTAGCTCAGCGGTAGAGCGGGTGGCTGTTAACCACTAGGTCGTAGGTTCGATCCCTACCTCAGGAGCCACATTGATTGAAGTCGTGTGGAAGGAGTGCGGCTCTTCTTTGTTGAAGGCTGAGAGGGAGTCGGGTTTATGAGCGAGACGATACTGCAATTTGGAGCGGGGAATTTTTTGCGGGGGTTTGTGGATTTGTTTGTGGCGGAGTTGAATCGTGGGGTTGGGACTGGGGTGGGGAAGGTGGTGGTGGTGCAGTCGATGGGGCGGGGGCAGGCGGAGTTGTTGAATGCGTGCGGGGGGGAGTATCATGTGGCGATCCAGGGGGTGGTGGAGGGTCGGGTGGTGGATGAGGTGGTGAAGGTGGATTCGATTTCGCGGGCGCTGCATGCGGGGTCGCAGTGGAGCGAGGTGTTGAAGGTTGGGCGGAGTGAGGCGTTGCGGTGGATTGTGTCCAACACAACAGAGGCGGGGTTTGTGTTGGATGATCGGGATGGGGCGAGGCCGGTGGAAGGTGAGGCGCCGCATTCGTTTCCGGCGAAGTTGCTGGAGGTCTTGTTGGTGCGTTATGAGGCGGGGTTGCCTGGGGTGGGGGTGGTGCCGTGTGAGTTGATCGAGCGGAATGGGGAGCGGTTGCGGGAGTTGGTGGTGGAGCAGGCGGGGAGATGGGGGGTGGAGGCGAGGGTGCTGGAGTGGTTGAGGGAGTCGGTGTGTTGGGTGGAGAGTTTGGTGGATCGGATTGTGCCCGGGCCGCCGATGGCGCATGCGATGAAGGGGAGTGATCCGTTGCTTTTGAGTGCGGAGCCGTTTGCGTTTTGGGGGGTGAAGGGAGTGGGGGCGTTTTGGGAGCATCCGGCGGTGCAGTTGACGGGGGATTTGACGCCTTACTATTTGCGGAAGGTGAGGATTTTGAATGGGGCGCATTCGGCGCTGGTGGCTTATGCGCTGCCGCGTGGATTCAGGACGGTGCGGGAGTGTGTGGAGGATGCGGAGGTGGGGGTGTGGTTGAGGCGGGTGTTGGAGGAGGAGATTGTGCCGGTGATCGCGGATCGGGTGGAGGATGCGGAGGGGTTTGTGCGGGCGACGTTGGATCGGTTTCGGAATCCGTTTTTTGAGCATCGGTTGGAGAGCATTGCGCTGAATCACGAGGCGAAGGTGAAGACGCGGTTGGTGCCGACGGTGAGGGAGTATCGGGAGCGGTTTGGGAAGTCGGCGCCGTTGTTGAGTGCGATGCTTGGGGTTTGACTTCTCTGTTCTCTGTTCGTGGGGTACGTTGAGGCGTGGAGGGGGGACTTGGGGAAGTGGCGGCTTCGCCGCTTTGGGGGCCAGCAGGCTGGCTTGGGGAAAGCGGCAGCGGGCTGCCGCAGTCCAAGAGAGGGCGAGGATGAGGAGAGTTGAACTTTGTAGCCAGATGGGAGGGAGGGGTGAAATTTGTTTTCAGGGGTGTGTGGGGGTGGTAGGGTTTGGGGATGAGTATGAATTTGATTTCGCGTCGGGCGTATTTGGGTCGGTCGTTGGCTTCGGCGATGAGTGTGTCGGGGGTGGTGGCGATGTTGCAGGGGCAGGCTTGGGCTCAGGGGGTGGGGAAGGTGCGGCACTCGGTGTGCAAGTGGTGTTACAAGGACATTTCGTTGGAGGTGATGTGCGAGGCGGCGAAGGAGATTGGGTTGGAGTCGATCGAGTTGCTGGATCCACCGGATTTCGGGACGCTGAAGAAGCACGGGCTGCACTGTGCGATGGTGAGTTTTCCGACGGCTGAGGGGCCTGAGGGGAAGAAGATTGGGAGCATCCCACATGGGTTCAATCGGGTGGAGCATCACGATCTGCTGGTGGGGATTTATGAGCCTTTGATGAAGGTTTCGGCGGAGGCGGGGTTTAAGAATGTGATCTGCTTCAGTGGGAATCGCGATGGGATGGATGAGGAGACGGGATTGCAGAACTGTGTGAAGGGTTTGCAGCGGTTGATGCCGCTGGCGGAGAAGCTGGGGGTGACGCTGACGATGGAGTTGCTGAACAGCAAGGTGAACCACAAGGATTACATGTGTGATCACAGCGCGTGGGGTGTGGAGCTTTGCAAGCGGCTGGGCTCAGAGCATTTCAAGCTGCTGTATGACATCTATCACATGCAGATCATGGAGGGAGATGTGATCGCAACGATTGAGGCGAATCACGCGTTTTTCAGTCACTATCACACGGGTGGGGTGCCGGGGCGGGCGGAGATCGATGAGACGCAGGAGTTGAACTATGCGGCGATCGTGAAGGCGATCAATGGGACGGGGTATACGGGGTTCCTGGGGCAGGAGTTTATTCCGAAGCGGGCGGATAAGCTGGCTTCGCTGAGGCAGGCGGTTGGGATTTGTTCGGTGTCCTGACGAGAACGCTGAGGGGCGGGCCTGTGGCGCGTCCCTCCGGAGTCAGGCGGAGTGGGCGAGAACTTGTTTGAGGACTTCGATGCAGCGGTGGTTTTGGGGCATCGTGCCGATGGAGATGCGGACCCATTCGGGGAGTTTATAGGCGGCCATGGCGCGGATGATGACGCCTTGCTGCATCATGGCTTTGAAGACGGCGTTGCCGTCGCCGACTTTGACGAGGACGAAGTTGGCGAAGCTGGGGACGTATTCGAGGCCCATGGCGGCGAACTGGTCCTGGAGGTAGATGCGGCCTTCGTCGGTGATGTCTTTGGTTTTGGCCTGGTGATCTTCGTCGAGGAGGCCTGCGAGGGCGGCGGCCTGGGCGAGGGCGTTGGTGTTGAAGGGTTGGCGGGTGCGCTGGAGGATCTCGATGAGTTCGGGCGGGCCGAGGCCGTAACCGATGCGGAGACCGGCGAGGCCCTGGATTTTGGAGAAGGTGCGGAGGACGACGACGTTGCGGCCTGCGCGGACATACTTCAGGGTGTCGGGAGGATTGTCGACGAACTCGTAGTAGGCTTCGTCGAAGACGACGATGACGTGGGGTGGGACCTTGTCCATGAAGCGGTCGATCTGCTCCTGGGTGACGAGGGTGCCGGTGGGGTTGTTGGGGTTGGCGATGAAGATTTCCTTGGTGTTGGGCGTGATAGCGGCGGCCATGGCGTCGAGGTCGTGGACGAAACCGGGGTCGGGGACTTCGATGGTTTCGGCGCCGAAGACTTTGGCCATGAGTTTGTAAACGAGGAAGGCGTGGCCGGCGGTGATGATGTTGTCGCCGGGTTTGAGGAAGGCGTGGCCGATGAATTCGATGACTTCATTGGAGCCGCAGCCGAGGATGACATTGGACATGTCGAGGCCGAATTTGTCGGCGATGGCGCGGCGAAGTTTCCAGCCGCCGCCGTCGGGGTAGATGTGGGTTTCGCTGACGAGAGCGCGCATGGCTTCCTGGGCTTTCGGGGAGGGGCCGAGGGGGTTTTCGTTGGAGGCGAGCTTGATGATGGAGGCGGGATCGAGGCCGAGTTCACGGGCGACGTCCTCGATGGGCTTGCCGGGTTCGTAGGCGACGAGGTCTTGGAGTTGGGGGTTGGCGTGGTTCCAGATGGACATTGGATTGCGGATTGCGGATTGTGGAGGGGGAGATTGGCGAGGGGTGCGGGTGTTATCAATACGCTTTTTGGGGAGGGAAGGGTTGGGGCTTGACTGGGGGGTGGGTTTTTGGTGGGGTGGGGGGATGAGATTGGCTTTGTTTTCTTTGATGCTGTTTTTGGGTGGGGTTTGGGCGGAGGAGCGGCGGGCGATGCGGGAGTTGTATACGGATTCTTTTCCGATGGATGTGGGGGCTTGGGAGGCGGATTGGGAGGGGAAGCGGGAGGCGGTGAAGAGTCGGGTGATGCTGTCGGCGGGGCTTTGGCCGATGCCGGAGAAGACGCCGTTGAAGGCGGTGGTGCATGGTCGGGTGGAGCGGGAGGATTACACGATTGACCGGGTGTTTTTTGAGAGTTTTCCGGGGCACTTTGTGACGGGGAATTTGTATTTGCCGAAGCCGCTGCCGGAGAAGGGGATGCCGGGGATTTTGTGTCCGCATGGGCACTGGCCGAAGGGTCGGTTCATGGATGCGGGGGCGGAGTCGGCGGGGACGAAGGAGCAGCTTCACAGTGGGGTGGAGACGTTTGTGAGTGGGGCGCGGTCGCCTCTGCAGGCGCGGTGTGTGCATTTGGCGCGGATGGGGTGCGCGGTGTTTCACTGGGACACGCTGGGGAATGCGGATTCGATCCAGATTGCGGATCATCGGAGCGGGGCGCAGGAGGGGTTAAAGGGTAGTGAGGCTGGTAGGTGGGGGCTTTACAGTGCGATGGCGGATTTGCGGTTGCAGACGAACTTTGGGCTGCAGACGTGGAACTCGGTGCGGGCGCTGGATTTCTTGGAGTCGGTGAAGGGTGTGGACAAGGGGCGGATCGGGGTGACGGGGGCGAGTGGGGGGGCGACGCAGACGATGATGCTGACGGCGATGGATGATCGGGTGAAGGCGGCGTTTCCGTGTGTGATGGTTTCGACGGCGATGCAGGGAGGGTGCACGTGTGAGAATGGGCACTATTTGCGGGTTGGGCAGGGCAATGTGGACATTGCGGCGGCGGCGGCTCCGAGGCCGTTGGGGATGACGACGGCGGATGATTGGACGGTGGCGTTTGATACCCAGGGGTTTCCGGATTTGAAGGCGCTGTATGGGCGGATCGGGAAGCCGGACAACGTGCAGGCGTTGTTTGCGACGCAGTTCAAGCACAACTACAATCAGGTGTCGCGGGCGGAGATGTATTTGTTTATGAAGCGGCACTTGGGATTGGAGAAGGCGAGCGTGCAGGAGCGGGATTTTGTTTTGTCATCGGAGGAGGAACTGACGGTGTGGACGGGGGAGCATGCGGCGCCTGCGGGGGACAAGGTGGGGAAGGTTCATGAGGCGGAGTTGATGAAGGCTTGGGCGGATTTGTCAGATGCGAAGATCAAGCCGTTGCTGGCGCC
The DNA here is from genome assembly GCA_027487315.1 of Verrucomicrobiaceae bacterium. Lineage (GTDB taxonomy): Bacteria > Verrucomicrobiota > Verrucomicrobiia > Verrucomicrobiales > Verrucomicrobiaceae > JAGRPD01. Next base: position 33,965 of record JAIYDW010000142.1, read on the forward strand.
GAAGGATGAAAATCAGTTGGCGGAGTCGGTGCTGGTGGTGGGAGAGGCGTGGCGGATGATGGTGGGGCGGGAGATGCCGGAGGAGGAGGCAGTGACGGGGGTGTTTCTGACTTACAGTGGCGGGCTGGTAGTGGGGGAAGTGAGGAATCAGGTGGCAGGGGAGAAGGTGGAAGTGGCGGGGCGGGTGCCTCGGGAGTGGGGAGGTCGGGTGGTGGTGGATTTGTCGGCCACAGGGGCGTTTGAGGGGCGGGAGGAGGAGGTGATGGAGGTTCGGCCGAAGCTTTATCTGGCAGGGGCGAAGGAGAATCCGTGTGTGAAGGAGGAGACGAAGAAGGAGATCGACTCGTGGAAGGCGTGGAGTGGTTACACGTATGGGTACAACTCGCCTTTGCTGATGCGACGGGTCCATGATGTGCTGGCGGTGTTGAGGGCGCTTCCGAAGCTGGCGGAGTCGGCCAAGTTGACGGGGGGCGTGAAGGAGGTGGTGCTGCGGGGCGAGGGGGAGATGGCGGCGGTGGCGGGATTGGCGGCGATGATTGCGGGGCCGGAGGTGGTGCAGGGGTTGGAGGTGAAGCCGGGCGGGTTTCGGTTTGCGAAGCTGACGAGCCAGTGGGACACGGGGTTCGTTCCGGGGGCGGTGAAGTATGGGGATTTGCCGGCGATTTTGGGGTTATGCGCGCCGATCAGGCTGACGGTGAGCGGGGAGGAACGGATGTCGGAGGTGGAAGCGATGTATGGGGCGGCGGGGGCGGTGAACGAGGTGAGTTGGGGGCGTTAGGCCAAGGCTAGGGTGAACGGATAGGTTTGGCGGTAGAGGCGGAGGCGGCGGGAGAGGGCGGCGATGAAGCGCCATTTGCGGCGGATGACGGGGGTGTTGAAGCGGGTGGGGAGGCGGCCGCGGTGTTTGAGGTAGAACATGAAGGTCTCGGCGAAGTCCTCGCTGGTGGCGGTGGAGGCGTAGGTGGAGACGTGGTGGTCGGGGTCGTAGATCCAGGAGAAGTCCCAGCCGTGAGGGCCGCCGAAGGCATCTTTGAAGCGCTGGGAGCGGAAGGCGGCGCGATGGACGCTGGCGATGGCGTGGGCCCACTCGTGGCGGAGGACGTCGCGGAGGGTGGTGCGTTTTTTGCGGGCGAGGGCTTCGCGGAGGCGGGCTTTGCTGAAGGAGGCGATGCAGATGGAGCGATCGCCCTCATACCATTGCCAGCCGTGGGCGTTGCCGCGGGGGACGAGCCAGACCTGGATGTGGTGGAGGCGATGGGTCCAAAAGCCGAGGGCCATCAGTTCGCGCATGACAGACTGATTGGCGCGGTTGAGTTGATCGAGGGTGACGACGGTGCGTCGCTTCGTTTTCATACGGGATCCTCCGTAATGGTGAACGAGCGCCAACGTGGCTGGGAGGGAAAACTGTGCAACCGGGCAGTTAAAATTTTTTTGGGGAGCGGGGTGAAGCGCAAACCGCTTGCCGGGGGCGGTGGGCTGTGGAGAGTGGGTGGCTCTGGTGCGGTTTGCGCAACATTTTGGGCCTGCCGGACGTTTTGTTTTTTCTATCTTTCTACCATGAGCATCCCCCATCTTCCCGCCCTCCGTAAAGGCAAGCCGTATGACAGTCTGGAAAAGAACGAGGTCAAAGACTACAAGACCGGGGAGGTGAAGGCTGAGGTGAGTCAGGTGAATGCGGGGATTGTGCGGAAGGATTTGGCGAAGATTGGGGAGGCGCGGGAGTCTTTGAAGAAGTTTAAGGTTTCCGAATTGATTGAGATCAGTGCGAAGGCGGGGGATTTGTTTTTGAATGGGACATTGCCGCTGGGGGATCGGGGGCACACGCAGAGTCCGGAGGAGTACATTGCGACGCTGTCCCAGACGAGTGGATTGCCGCACGTGATGGTGAAGCGGAACATGGCGAAGCTGCACTTTGCGCTGACGCACATGGAGATGATTTTGAATGGGTTGTCGCGCGGGTTGGACATGAGTGTGATCGACAACGGATTTGGCGAGCAGGCGGGGTGTCCAGTGTCGTATTTTCCGACGACGAAGTGTTTGGGGTTGGTGATGCCGAGCAATTCGCCAGCGGTGAACAGTTTGTGGTTGCCGTCGATTGCGTTGAAGACGCCGGTGTTCATCAAGCCGGGCAAGGATGAGCCGTGGACGCCGTTCCGATTGATTCAGGCGTTCATTGCGGCGGGTGCGCCGGCGGAGGCGTTTGGGTTTTATCCGACGGACCATGAGGGATCGGGTGAGGTGGTGAAGTTGAGCGGGCGGAGTCTGGTGTTTGGGGATGTGGGGACGGTGAAGCAGTATGAGAACAATCCGGCGGTGCAGGTGCACGGGCCGGGGTGGTCGAAGATCATCATTGGGGAGGATCAGATTGAGAATTGGAGAGAGCATCTGGATGTGATGGTGGCGTCGATTTCGGACAATGGCGGGCGGTCCTGCATCAATGCGTCGGCGGTGATTGTGCCGAAGTATGGGAAGGAAATTGCGGAGGCGCTTGCGGAGCGGCTCGGGCCATTTGAGCCAATGCCGTCGGATGATGAGAATGCGAAGTTGTCGGGTTTTGCGAACGCGAAGATGGCGGACTACATTGATGCGGCGATTGATGCGGATTTGAAGGTGCCTGGTGCGGAAGATGTGACGGCGAAGTATCGCAACGGGCCGCGCAAGGTCGAGTTTGAAGGCGGGACGTTCTTGAAGGCGACGATTGTGCGGTGTGACTCGTTTGATCATCCGCTGGCGAACCGGGAGTTCCTTTGTCCGTATGCGAGTGTGGTGGAGTGTCCGCAGAAGGATGTGCTGTCGAAGATTGGGTATTCGCTGATTGTGACAGCAATCACGAAGGATCCGGTGTTTTCGGAGGCGCTGCTGGAGTGCGGGGACATTGACCGGCTGAATCTGGGGCCGCTTTCGACGATGAAGATCTCATGGGATCAGCCGCATGAGGGGAACATGTTTGAGTTCTTGTACAAGCGCCGGTCGATTGACCGGTCCTGGAACTGAAACGAGTCCGCGTTCTGATTCGACTTCCTCACACTGCCTTCATGTCGCTCATGCCTTTTGATCATCAGCCGCGGACGCGGCTTGTGTTTGGACCCGGGACGTTGGCGCGGGTGGGGGAGTTGGCGAAGGAGTATGGCGGGAAGCGGGTGCTGCTGGTGAGTGATCCGGGGATTGTGAAGGCGGGATACACGACACGGGCGGCGAGTTTTTTGGTGGCGGCGGGATTGGAGACGCGGGTGTTTGGGGCGGTGCGGGAGAATCCGAGCACGAAGGATGTGGAGGGGTGTGTGGCGGTGGCGAAGGAGTTCGGGGCGGATTTCATCATCGGGTTGGGTGGGGGTTCGAGCATGGACACGGCGAAGGGGTGCAACTTCATTTTAACGAATGGGGGGCAGATGCAGGATTACTGGGGCGTGGGGAAGGCGAAGAAGAAGATGCTGCCGATGCTTTGCATCCCGACGACGGCGGGGACGGGGAGTGAGTGCCAGAGTTTTGCGCTGATCTCGGATGCCAAGACGCATGTGAAGATGGCGTGCGGGGA
>JAIYDW010000082.1 GCA_027487315.1 Verrucomicrobiaceae bacterium
AGGCCGCGTGAGGCGAAGTAGGCGCAGGCGGTGCGGAACTGGCTGAGGGAGCCGCCGGTCCAGCTGCCGCCGTGGAAGAGGATCATGCCGGGGACTTTGGCTTGGGCGGGGTCGTGATTGGGGGGAAAGTAAATCTCCATCTGGCGGGGTTTGCCGGCGGAGGTTTTGTAGATGTAGGGTTTGCCTGCGGGGGCATTGGCGCCGATGCCTTGGGCGGCTTTGGCTTTCGCCTTGGGTTTGGCTTTTGCTTTAGCGGGGGCGTCAGCGGCTTGGGAGAAAACGCAGAGGAGACAGAGGAACAGGGAGAGACACTTCATGGTGGATGGGTGAACGCGAGAGTTTGCGTTCACTTGCCACTGATGGCACTTTTTCTGTGAGTTGGCTGACTTCAGAGGGGTGGGAGGCTATTTGGCGATTTTTTCGTCGGTGCCTTCGCGGTCGCCGTGGCTTTCTTCGTCGTCGCCTTTTTTCATGGTGGCGGTGGTGCGGGTGGCGAGGTAGGCGACGAGGTCGCGCAGGTCTTTGGGGGGGAGTGAGAGGCCGAGGGGGGGCATGGCTGAGACGGGCGGGGCGACGGTGGCGACGTTGGAGGTGGGGATTTGGGTGGCCTTGCCGTCGGGGGCGATGACGGTGATTTGCTTTTTGTTTTGCTTGGCGATGCGGCCCATGACGAGGGTGCCGTCGGCGAGCGTGACGGCGGCGAGGCCGTAGCCTTCGGCGATGGCGGCGTTGGGGTTGACAAGGGATTCGATGAGTTTGTCGGGTTTGAGTCGCTCGCCGACTTTGGTGAGGGAGGGGCCTTGGATGCCGCCGTCGCTGCCGATTTTATGGCACTGGAGGCAGGCACCCTGGTTGCGGAAGACTTTTTCACCGCGCTGGATGTCGCCGCCGGTTTCGCTGAGGCGATGGATGGCGTTGGGGTCGCTGGTGGCGTAGGCGGTGGCGAGCTGCTGGACGGCGGGATCGGTGGCGGTTTGGAGGGCGAGGAAGAGGTCGAGTGCGAGTTCGGAGCGGATTTTTTGGGTGTCGCGCTCCTGCCAGAGGGTGGCGATGACGCTGGGTTCGGTGGCGGCGAGACCGGAGATGCCGGCGCGGGCTTTTTCGACGGGGCCGGAGGTGATGGCGGCGCGTGCGACATCGGCGATGCCGTCGAGTTTCAAGGTGTAGGCGTGGGTGACGGCGGCGGCTGACACGGTGGGGGCGTCGTCGTTGAGGAGGGTGCGGACGATTTCCGGGGCTTGGGGGGCGTTCGAGCTGATGAGGCTGTTGAGGGCGGCGACGCGGACTTCGGGGGCGAGGGTTTGGTTGGTGGCGAAGTTTTGGAGGGTGGCGGCTTCGAGGCGAACGCCGGTTTCATCGGCGAGCGTGAGGGCAAGGGAGGCGAGTTCGGCGGGGAGCGGGCCGGCGAGGAGGGCGCGGAGGTCGGCGTCGATGGCTTGGCCGAGGGTGGCGAGGGTGCGCGGGGAGGATGGGAGGGGGCGATAAGAGCCGAGGACAGGGTCGGTGACGATTTGTTTTTCCCAGAGGCGGAGGGCGTGGAGGGCGGCGGTGCGTGTTTCGGGGGCAAGGGCTTGATCGGCGACCATGGCGATGAGGTGGCGGGCGTGGTCGGGGCCGCCGCGGCGGTAGTTGGCGGCGACGATGCGGTGCTGGAGGGTGGGTGGGAGATTGGCGGCGGTTTTGGCGAGGTCGGCGATGGCGTCGCCTGCGGGGCTGTCGATGGCGGGGGTGTCGTAGATGGCGCGGATGGCTTCGATGCGGATTTGGGGGTCGGCATCGGAGAGGAAGGCGCGTAGGTCGGGGCTGGCTTGGCGGCGGAGGTAGAGGAGGGCGAGGAGGCGGACTTCGCGGTCGGGGGATTGGGCTTGGGCGATGGCAGATTCGGGGGTGCCGATGAGATCGAGGGCGGAGAGGGTGGCGTGGCGGAGGACGGGGTCGATTTGAGATTTACCGGATTCGGCGGCGAGGGTGTAGAGGGATTGGATGACGGTGGCGTCGCCTTTTTCGGTGATGCGGCCGAGGGCGATGGCGGCGAGGGAGCGGACGCGAGGTGAGGGGTCGCTGAGGAGTTTGAGGAGCGGGTCGCGGGCGTCGCGGGCGCGGATGCTGCCGAGGGTGCGGGCGGTGTTGGCGCGGATTTCGGGGTCTTTGTCCTGGGTGAGGGGGAGGAGGGAGGGGGTGACCTTGGCGGTGGCTTTGCGGCCGAGTTGGTCGAGGCCCCAGATGCCGTGGAGGCGGGTGGTGAGGGGTTTGGAGGCGTCAGCGGCGATGGCTGAGAGGGTGGGGATGTCGTTGCGGTTGGCCAACTCGAACTGGGCCAACTGGCGGACGCGTTTGTCGGGGGATTGGAGGAGGGCGGTGAGTTTTTCCAGGGGGGCGTCTTTGACTCCGTTGGCGAAGAGGGACTTTGTTTCTGAGCCGGCGGATTGGAGGGCTTTGTCTTTCGGGGTGAGGACTTCGATGGCGCCGTTGGTGTTGATGCTCCAGCCGCCGCCGAAGTCGCAGAGGTAGATTTTTCCGTCGTAGCCGAGTTCGACATCGGTGACGCCAACGCCTTCGACGATGATGTCTTCGGAGGTGGCGACGAAGCCAGCGCCCTGGGGTTTGATGCCGACGGAGAGGACTTCGCAGCCTTGGGCGGCGCCACGGTAGTTGCAGAGCATGAATTTGCCGCGCAGGTCTTCGGGCAGGGAGGCGCCGCTGAGCCAGGTGACGCCGGAGGGGCCGCGGGCGACGTGGGAGGCGGGCGGGTAGACCCATTGGGGCTGGTCGGGGGTGAAGGTTTCGAACATGTTTTCGGCGACCCACATGGAGGTTTCGGGATGGAAGTCTGCCCAGTCGAGGAAGGTGACGTATTGGTGGGCGGACTGGTGGCTCATGTCCCAGCCGGAGTCGCTGCCTTCGAGGGCGTAGACCATGCGGGCGAGGTCGCCGATGTCGCCGGTGTTGTCGAAGGTGAAGAGGTTGCCGGCTTCGTCGAAGGCGAGTTCCTGGGGGTTGCGGAGGCCTTTGCAGAAGACTTCGAAGCCGGTGCCGTCGGATTCGCAGCGGAAGATGGCGCCGCGACCGGAGCCTTTGAGGATTTGGCCATCCTTGGTGGTGACGTGGTAACCGCGATCGCCGACGGAGAAGTAGAGTCTGCCATCGGGTCCGCGGGTGATGCCGTGGAGGTCGTGGCCGATGAAGGAGACGCGGACGCCGAAGCCGGTGGCGATGGCTTCTTCGGCATCGGCGATGCCGTCGTCGTTTTTGTCGGTGAGTTTCCAGACGTTGGGGATGCAGGTGAAGTAGACGGCGTCGTCTTCGGCGAGGACGGAGAAGCCGAGGCCGTCGAGGGGTTCGTGGAAGCGGTCGGAGAAGAGGGAGCGATGGTCGGCGGCGCCGTTGCCGTCACGGTCTTCGAGGCGGATGAGGCGGTCGGCGGTGTTGGTGAAGAAGGTGGGGGGGAAGCGGAAGGCCCAGGTTTGGTAGAGTTTGGCGCGGTCGTCGAGGGTGACGGCCTGGAAGTCTCCGGGAATGAGTTCGTTGGCGCCGCGGAGGTCGGGGACACCCTGCCAGAAGCGGTTGGCTTCGGCGACGAAGAGGCGGCCTTTGGGATCGAAGCCGAAGCTGCCGGGGTTTTCGACGAAGGGGAACTTGACCCAGGTGTGGGCGTCGAAGCCGGGGTGATGGAGTTTGCCCGGGAAGGGTTCGGGTTTGTTTTTGAGGGGCGGCAGTTCGGCCTCGGGGACGGAGGGGATGGGGCGGAATCTCTGGTTCAGTTCTTCCAGCGAGACGGCTGAGGCGGACGCGGCGAAGAGGAGAAGCGAGGCGAGGGCGAGGAGTGGGCGAAACATGGGGGGCGGGATAAAACAGCGACTTGGGGGGCATTCAAGCCCGTTTGCGGTCTCTGTTTTATCCTACGCGCCGTGGGAATGGATGGTCGGCGGTCCTTTGAAGATGAAAGGGAGCGGCGTTCTCCAATCGCCGCTCCATGAGGGGGACTACTTTTTGAACATGGCGTGGTCCTTGTTGCCGCCGCTGAGGACATAGGCGAGGAGGTCGAGGACTTCGTCTTTTTTGAGCATGTTCAGGAGCATGGGTGGCATGGGGGAAACGGGGCTGGGTTCGATGCTCTTCACCTCTTTGCGGTCGACGTTGACGCGCTGGTTGGGGTCGGAGAGGTCGGTGTTGATGGTGACGCCGTCGCCGCTGAGGTTGACGACAACGCCGGTGAGCATGCTGCCGTCATTTTTGGTGACGACGATGGGGGCGAACTGTTCGTTGATGACCTTGCTGGGGTTGATGATCTGGTCGAGCAGGTCGTGGGGGCTGTAGCGGCCGCCGGCGCCGGTGAGGTCGGGGCCGGTCATGCCGCCGGCGTTGCCGTAGCGGTGGCAGGCGAAGCAGGCGGCGGCGCCGAACATTTTGCGGCCGTTGTCGAAGTCGCGTCCGGTCATGCCGGTTTTGGTGGCGGCGCTGAGTTCATCGAGGGTCCACATGGTGGGGGTGCGGCCGGCGAACATGGCGCCGACGTTTTCCATGGCGGATTTGGCTTCGGGTTTTTTGGCGATGAGTTCGGCGAACTGGGTGTTCTCTTCGGGGGTGAAGGTGGCGAGGGAGTCCTTGCGGATGAAGTCGATGAAGATGGAGAAGCTGGAGCCGCCTTTGTAGTTGGCGGCTTTGAGGAAGAACTCGAGCTGCTGCTTGCGGAGTTCGGGGGTCCAGCCGGCGGTAAGGAAGCGGAGGCTACGGGCGTATTCGATCTGGGGTTCCTGGCTTTCGGCGGCGGCGATGAGGGCCATGCCTTTGGCGGCGGCATTGGGTGCCTGGAGGTAGGCGAGGGTTTCGGTGAGGAGCCAGTTCAGCTCGAAATTGTCCGCGGGGTAGGCGGGGTCGAGTTTGGCGATGATGGCGGCGACGGTGGCGGCATCGGGATTGCCGAAGCGGTGGAGGACGATTTCGGTGAGGCGGACGTAGGCGAGGCGCTGCTCGGGTGTGAGCTTAGCGAAGTCGTGCTTGAGGAGGGAGGCCCAGAGTTTGTCGCGCATGGCGGTGTTGACGACGTGATCGGCGGGGCGATGCGTGGGGCAGATGCCGGTGGCGCGGGTGAGAGCGAGGAGGGCTTCGAGCTGGGCGGTGGGGTTGGTTTCAGCGAGGGCTTTGGCTTCCCATTCGGCGAGGGGTTGGTGTTCGAGGGCGGTGCGGGCGGCGGCGCGGATGTAGCGGTCGGGGCTGCTGAGGTGGGGCCAAGCGGTGGCGACGGCTTTTGGGTCTTGTTTGCCGTGGAAGGCTTCGAGGGAGCGGCGGGTGGCGACGGCTTTGTCGGACGGGTCGGACCGTTCTGACTTGTCGGACAGGGTGGTGCTTTCTTTGCCGGTGTAGGTCACTCGATAGAGGCCGGACTGGACGCGGCGGCCGCCGATGGTGAAGTACATGGCGCCGTCGTTGCCGATGATGGCGTCGGAGACGGGGAGGGGGCCGCCGGTGACGAATTCTTCTTTGGTGGCGGTGTAGGTGGAGCCGGAGGGGGTGAGGTGGACGGCGTAGATTTTGCCCCAGCTCCAGTCGAGGGCGTAGAAGGCCTCCTGGTATTTCGCGGGGAACTTGGCGCCGTAGCCGAAGGTGGTGCCGGTGGGGGAGCCGGGGCCGATGTTGAGGGTGGCGGGCAGGTTGTCGAAGTAGAATTCGGGGTATTTGCCTGCGCCGTTGCGCCAGCCGTATTCGCCGCCGCTGACGACGTGGTTGATGCGGGTGGGGCGATACCAGGAGGTGTTGAAGTCGTACTCCATGTCGGCGTCGTAGGTGAAGAGTTCGCCGTCGCGATTGACGCCGCCGTCGAAGATGTTGCGGAAGCCGGAGGCGAAGATTTCCATGTTCTTGCCCTCAGGATCGAGGCGGTAGATGATGCCGCCGGGGGCCATGACGTGGCGGTTGTGGCCGCGACCATCGGGCATGCGGGGGAGGAGGTGGTCGTCGCCCCAGAGTTTGGCGACAGGGGAGCTGGCTGGCGTTCCGGCCACAGGGCCTTCCTTGAGCACGGCGTTGTTGCCGGTGATGAGGTAGAGGCCTTTGCTGTCCGGGGTTTTCAGGATGGCGTGGACGCCGTGGTCGCTGCTGGCGTCGAACTCGCGGAGCATTTCGACTTTGTCCGGGATGTCGTCGTTGTTGCTGTCGGTGATGCGGTAGAGGCCACTGGGGATTTTTTTCTCGTAGTCATTCACGCCGACGTAGAGGGCGCCGAAGGCGAAGAGCATGCCGTTGACGCCGCGGATGTCGGTGGGCAGTTTTTGGACGTCGCCGGGTTTGAGTGGCTGGCCTGCGGCGGGGGCGGGGAAGCGGTAGAGGCCGCCGTATTGGTCGGAGGCGTAGATGCGGCCTTTGTCGTCGGAGCAGAGGTTGACCCAAGAGCCCTGTTCGCCACCGGGGACGGAGTAGAGGAGTTCGACTTTGAAGTCGGGGAGGGTTTTGATGCTGGTGATCGGGGTGGCGATGTTGGCGCCGATGGCGGGGCCGACGGCGTCGGGGCGTTTGGGTTTGGTGGGGGCTTTGCCTTTGCCCTTGCCCTTGGCTTGTTGAGCAGTCAGGGTGCATGGCAGGGCAAGTGCTAGGAGCAGGAAAGCGGAGAGGATTCGGTTCATCATGGTGAGTGAAGGGACTTAACGAAGGGTTCGCGTCGAATATGACAGCAAAAGGAGTGTCGGATTTGGCAAGTGGTGGAAATGCGGGCTATCCGGAGATACGAAGTTGGGGGAGGGATTGGGTCGCCCTCGAAGCGCTTGTCAGCAGCGACTAGGAAAGCACCTTCAATCCGGCTGCCGAAGCCATCAGGGACTGTCGCAGATCGAAGGTGCAAAATTCCTTGAAACCGAACTCGATGGCTAGGGCCACATGCAGGGTGTCTAGTGTGCGACAAAGAGTGCTTATGCCATGAGAGCTGGAGAGGGCCTCTGCTGTCGCAAAGACGTCGGGCCAGACCACGGTCAATCGTTCAAGCACGCCATTGGACAGGTCCGCTTCGATTTGTGTTATGAGTGATTCACTCTCTGCCAGGGTGATTTCTCCCCGGCCCGCTTTTTGGCGCACGGCGGAGCGCATTTCTAACTCATGAAGTGGGGAGATAAACGGGGCCTTGGCACTGCCGTTCACATAGGTCACGGCATCGGCGGCGCGAGGCTCCGGCAGGTAGAGCTTGAGCAACACTCCTGTGTCGAAGTAGCGCATCAAGAGCGTTCCGCGCGGAGTTCGTCGAGGATATCTTGAGAGTCGGCGACCATCCGGCTGCCGAAGAGGACTTTCTGCCGAGCCAGGAAGTCAGGTTTGGTGGAAGGGGTTTGCGCCGATGTGCTACTGACCTCTTGGGCTCTCCGGTCTTTGAGGAAAAGGAAAAAGTCGTGAGCCTCCCGCACTAAGGACTCGGGAGCGAGCTTGATTTCGTTGATCATCGCATCTCGTATGCTCATGCTTGCAGTCTAGCTCATTCAGCAGCTGATCGCAAGACGCAGAGTCGATGGACGATTCGCTTTTGAGGTCAATCGATGGTTACGTTTCTACTTCGCTGCTTTCGCCTTGCCCTTGCCTTTGGCTTTCGGGGCTTTGGCTTCGATGATTTGAGCGTCGCTGGGGATGGGTGATTTTTCGAAGTCGATCAGGCCGCCGTCGGGGAGGGTTTTGAGCATGATGTCTTTGATTTGGACAGTCATGGCGGGGCCGCGATGGATTTGGAAGGCGAGGAGGCCTTCGAGGGAGCGGGCTTTTTCTTCGAAGTCGAGGAGGTCGATGGTGACCTGGCCGTCGATTTTGTGGATGAGGTGATTGCCCTGGGCGATGATGGTGTATTCGTGCCACTCGGCGATGTCGACTTTGACGGTGTCGTGTTCGGAGGCAAGCCAGCGTTTGGCTTCGGGGTCGATGACGACGCCCTGGCCGTTTTGGCAAATGATGCCGCGGCCGCGTTCCTCGTAGACCATGGCGTTGTTGGGGGCGGAGGGATGGATGTCGCACTGATAACCGCCGATGGACCATTTGCCGTTCTCTGGGAGTTCCTTGCTGCGGTATTGGATGCCGGTGTTGTTGCCGGACTGTTTGACTTTGACACGCAGTTCGAAGTTTTTGACGGTGCCGCCGCGCCAGATGAGGAACTGGTTGTAGGCGAGTTGTTCGGGGCCGGTGGTTTTGCCGGTGATGCAGCCGTCTTCGACGCTCCAGAGTTCGGGATTGCCGTCCCAGCCGGTGAGGTCTTTGCCGTTGAAGAGGGGGAAAAAGCCGTCCTGGGCGGGGAGGAGGGTGGTGGCGATGAGAGAGAGGAGGAGGCTGCGGATCATGGTGATTGGCGGGTGGAGGGAAACGAGAGCGGGAGGGGAAGCTCTCAGCAAAGGATGTGTCGGATCTGGCAAAAGGGGTCGATCCGGACCTATTCATGAATAGGTCCGGGTAAGGGGCGCCAAAAGGGGGGTGGTGTACTTTACTTGGCGACGGTGGGGGATTTGGGTTGGGCGTGTGAGAGGGAGACGTTTTTGAACTGGGCGTCCTGGCCTTTGTTGATGAGGGCGACGATGCCTTTGGGGTCTTTGAAGCGGGGGTGGCTGGCTTCGATGACGTGGTCGTCGATGGTGGCGCGGTAGTACTCGCCGATGATTTCGATGGTGAGGGTGTGCCAGGCGTCTGGGTCGATGGGGACTTTGAGTTCGGCGGCTTTTTCGGATTTGGTGCTTTTGGAGATGCCGGACATATGGGTGATCCAGATGGCGGAGGGTGAGATGTAGGTGCGAGCGAGGTGGTTGTTTGGGGCGATGGTGTCGCGGCAGCCGAAGGCGATCTGGGTGGCGGTGCCAAGTCGGAACTGGGCTTTGATGATGAGGTGAGTGGCTTCGAGGCGGTAGGTGCAGGAGGAGTGATGGTGGTCGGACTCGAGTTCGGTGCCGTGGAGGGCGCCGTCTTTGACGGTCCATTCGCCGATGCCGGCCTGCCAGCCGTTGATGGGGCCTTTGCGGGTGGGTGGGGCGGGTTGGTCGAAGGGGGTGGCGACGATGAGGGTGGTGGGCTCTGCGATGGGGGCGACCGGGGGTTTGGCGGAGAGCGGGTGGAGGGCGAGGCTGAGAGCGATGATGGAGAAGAGGGGTTTCATGGTGGGAAGGGATTCGTGGTGTCGCTATCAACGACAGTGATGAGGTCAAACCTTCAGGCGGAGGGAAAGGCGAACCTCGCGACGGGATGATGGTATAAGCCTAAAAACGGAAATGGCTGAGGGCGAATCTGCCGCCGTCATTGGCCCCACAAGGCTTCCCGCTTCTCGGGTGGCATCATCTTATCGATGCAACCGCTGCGAACCGGAAAGCCTTGTGGAACCAAGCACGGCGCCATCTTCATCCCTTTTCATTCCCGTTTCTAGGATAAGCAGCGGACCGTGAAGTGGCAAGATTGCTTAGGCCGGTGTGTACCTGACACGACCTTTGGAGGTGATTTCCTCGAGGAAGGTGTCGCCTTCTAGGAGGCGCTGGCGAAGGAAGTCGGGATCGCGAACGATGACATCGACGACAAACATGGCCGACTAAAAGTCTTCTGGGTTCTGTCCGAGCTTATGGGGGTCAAACCCCGATTGAAAAGGCCCCATGCTACGGGTCTTGATGCGATATGAACCAGTCACGGTCTGCGGCTGACTTCCGCTGCCTGTCTGGAAGCGCTGAATGAGCAGCCCCACGATCTGTTCGACCGCACGGGCGGAAGCTGGATCAGCATCGCGCAGGTAGTGATCAAGTCGTTCGGCAGTAGCGTTCATGCTAGAAGTTTAGCAAAAGAGCACCCTTCAGGCAAGGGTGCAGATGGGCACTTGGTGTCACTTTGCTGGGGTAGAGGGGCCGGTGCCTTGGGGGTTGCGGGTGGTGGGTTTGGGGATTTTTTTGGCGGTGGGGGGGAGTTGGGTTTCTGTGAAGGGGATGACCTTGGCATCGGTGATGACTTTGAGGCGGATGTCTTTGATTTGGACGGTGTTGGGGTTGCCGCGATGGAGTTGGATGGCGAGGAGGCCTTCGAGTGCGCGGCCTTTTTCGTCGAAGTCGGTGAGCTCGGAGGTGATCTGGCCGTTGATCTTGTGGGTGAGGTGATTGCCTTTGGCGATGATGGTGTATTCCTGCCACTGGGAGACGTCGACTTTGACTGGGGTATGCTCGGCGATGAGCCAGCGTTCGGCTTTGGGGTCGAGGACGAGGGTTTGACCGTTGAGGCCGAAGATGCCGCGGCCTTTTTCCTCGTAGGTCATGCCGGTGTGCTCGATGGCGGGGTGGATGTCGCACTGGTAGCCGGTGATGGCGAAGGGGCCGACCTCGGGGAGGGGGCGGGAGCGGTATTGGATGCCGGTGTTGTTGTCGCCAGTGATGCGGATGGTGGCGCGGAGTTCGAAGTCTTTGACGGTGCCGGCGCGCCAGATGAGGAAGGAGTTGTGCGGCATGGCGTCGGGGGCGGGATTGTTGCCGGTGATGGTGCCGTCGGTGACGGACCAGAGTTTGGGGTCGCCTTCCCAGCCGGTGAGGTCTTTGCCGTTGAAGAGAGGTTCGAATCCGTCTTGGGCGATGAGGGTGGTGGTGAGGAGGGCGAGGAGGAAGGTTCTCATTTCGGATTGCGGATTTTGGATTGCGGAATGCGGATTGCGGATTGCGGATTGCGG
>JAIYDW010000105.1 GCA_027487315.1 Verrucomicrobiaceae bacterium
CCGACACCGTCCTCCAATCCGTCCTAAACACCGTCCAAGCCCCCCGCACCTAACCCCTCCTCCTCCTCGTCCTCGCCCCCCACATCCTCAGACCCCCAATCCGCAATCCGAATTCCGCAATCCGCAATCCCAATGCCCTCCCCACCAACCAGCGTCACCGAGCTCGCCCAAGCCCTAGTCCGCATCCCCTCCGTCAACCCCGACGGCGACCCCGGCACCGCCCCTGAAAACATCGGCGAAGCCGCCATCGCCGCCTACATCGCCACCTTCCTCCAATCCGCCGGCGCCACCACCTTCCTCGAAGAAGTCCTCCCCGGCCGCCCCAACGTCATCGGCCACTTCCCCACCCTCCCCTCCCCCACCGGCCAGCCCAAACCCCGCCTCCTCTTCGCCCCCCACACCGACACCGTCTCCGTCGCCGGCATGACCATCCCCCCCTTCGGCGGCGACCTCCACGACGGCAAACTTTGGGGCCGCGGCGCCTCCGACACCAAAGGCCCCATGGCCGCCATGCTCTGGGCCCTCTGGACCCTCCGCGATCAAATCCCCCACCTCCCCGTCGAAGTCCACTTCGTCGGCTTCATGTCCGAAGAATCCCATCAATACGGCTCCAAACACTTCGCCGCCCATCACCCCCGCTACGACCTCGCTCTCGTCGGAGAACCCACCGAAATGCGTGTCGTCCACACCCACAAAGGCTGCCTCTGGATCGACGTTCACACCCACGGCCGCGCCGCCCACGGCGCCCGCCCCGAACTCGGAGAAAACGCCATCACCAAAATGGCCAAACTCATCCACGCCCTCGACACCGACTTCCGCGACCTCCTCGCCGACCTCTCCGGCCCCTCCGAATACCTCACCCCCTCCACCATCAACCTCGGCATGATCGAAGGCGGCTCTCGCTACAACATCGTCGCCGACCGCTGCACCCTCCGCCTCGACATCCGCGTCACCCCCGGTCTCGAAGCCCACGGCGGCGCCGAACACCTCCTCAAAGAATTCATCCACCGCATCGACCCCACAGCCACCCTCAGCGACGCCCCACCCGTCCACGCCCTCGACACCGACCCTTCAAATCCCCTCATCCAATCCCTCCTCGCCACCGGCACCACCCTCACCGGCGCCCCCTGGTTTTGCGACGCCGTCTACCTCGCCGCCGCCGGCACCCCCGCCATCGCCATCGGCCCCGGCTCCATCGCCCAAGCCCACACCAAAGACGAACACATCAAAATCGAAGCCCTAGAATCCGGCACCGAATTCTTCCAAAAATACCTCACCTCCCTCTAACCCCAAAAGTACCACGCCTGTCCCAGGCGTCTCCCGCATTCTGCTGCCCCCATTCTGTTGCCATCTCTCACTCCCTCAACTCTCCCTCCTCCCCCCTCTGCGCCTCCCCCACCTCCGCGCCTCTGCGTGAAAAAATTCCCGTTAATCCCTTAGAAATCCCGTCAATCCTGTCCAAAATAAACGTCACCATGCCCACCACCTACCGCGTCATCCCCGTCTCCGTTCACAACGACCTCGTCACCCGCGCCTACCTCCACCGCGGCTACACCGCCGCTGAAGCCACCGACGCCACCCGCTTCTGCGAGCTCGCCGCCGCCCACGGCATCCGCACCCACAACGTCATCAAAGCCCTCCACCTCGACCACCTCTTCGGCTCCGGCAACGGCGGCTGCGTCCCCGGTGCTGAGATCGAAGTCATCGGCAAATCCTTCGCCGCCTCCGAAGCCTGGGACTGCAAAAAGAAACTCGGTCAATCCGTCGCCTTCGCCGCCATGGACCGCTGCATCGAAATGGCCGACAAATACGGCATCGGTCAGGTCAGCGTCGACAACGCCTTCCACTACCTCTGGGGCGGCGGTTACGTCATGGACGCCGCCAAACGCGGTTACATCGCCTACACCAACTGCACCTCCACCCTCGCCGAGGTCGTCCCCTTCGGCGGCAAGTTCCCCGTCCTCGGCACCAACCCCCACTCCTGGGGCCTCCCCACCACCGACGCCATCGGCTACCCCATCGTCATCGACTGGGCCACCTCCACCGTCGCCATGGGCCGCGTCCAGCAGTTCCGCCGCGAAAACAAACAACTCCCCGAAGGCGCTGCTGTCGATGCCCAAGGCAAACCCACCACCGACCCCCACGCCGCCCAGTGGCTCCTCCCCTTCGGCGCCCACAAAGGCTACGGCTTGTCCCTCTTGATTGAAGTCTTCGGCGCCCTCATCGGCGGCTCCCTCCCCACCCTCCGCGGCGGCGGCGCCCACGCCGACGTCGTCGGCAAGCCCCTCGCCGATGGCGAAAAACGCACCTCCTCCTTCTACTTCCAGGTCATCCACCCCGACGCCATCAGCACCGGCCTCTTCGCCCAAAAGCGCAACCAAGCAGCCAACATCAAAGCCGTCTTGGATGACATCCTCCGCACCGGCAACGAAACCTGCCTCCTCCCCGGCCAACCCGAAGCCCAAAACGCCGAGCACACAAAGAAAGCCAACGGCCTCCTCTTCACCGAAGCCGAAATCAACGCCCTAAACGAAATCGCCGAAGAATGCGGCTCCCCCCTCATCGATGCCGCAGCCTTGCCGAGTTACGAAGTTCCCTAGTTGATATCAACACAGGTATGACTTGAAGCACTTCACCTTGTTTCCATCATGCCAACCATCTTTCGCCATCACGGGTATCGGTTCTTCTTCTTCAGTCGTGAAGGAGAGGAACCCATCCATGTTCACATTGAAAGCGCCGAGAAATACGCCAAGTTCTGGCTCGAACCGCTTTCCGTTGCTGAATCCCACGGATATAGCCGCAGCGAACTGAAAGAGATCAGGCTATTGATCGAACAAAACGAAGAACTCATCAGAACCACTTGGAATGAGCACATCACTCGTCACCGCCAGAGTTAAGACCGACGCCCGCGCCACCCATGTCGCAGTCGATGAGGATTCTCTCACTGTCACGCTCTCAGATGGCCGCACTGTCACGGCTCCGCTGGAATGGTTCCCCCGCCTTCGCGATGCCACCCCACAGCAGAAGCAAGAGTGGCGACTCATCGGACCCGGCATCGGCATTCACTGGGAAGCCATCGACGAAGACATCTCCGTCAAAAGCCTCCTCGCCTCAGACAACTAATCACTCAGCATCGGTCGGGAGCCTCCAAACCATGAAGATCGGGTACTTCCCCGAAACCGACAGCCTCTACATCGAACTCACCAACCGCCCCGGCGCGGACACCCGGGAAATCGAAGATGGCATTGTCCTAGACATCGACAAAGCCTCCAAACACCTCGATCTCCGCCATCTCCCCTTAACCGTCCAGCAATTCGGCTCATGATCCTCCACAGCCTCCTCTTTACCGACGCCAAAATCCCCGCCCTCAACGCGAAATCGCCAATTTACTTGAAACAAAACGTCTGCCCCTGAATTGCACGAATAACCTAGCGCATTCAGTCTCTAACAATGAAGTCGTTGCTAATCAGTCTCCTCGCTTTGGCCACATGTTTCTTTGTATGGCAACAAGTTTGGCGAGAAACGCTTTCGTCAACTAGCCTGAGTCCCGACGGCTCAATGAAAGTGGAAATCTACCGGGTTCCCTGGTGGAAGCTCAAACCAGCCCCAGGAGCTTCGGGTGACGCTCCAGTAGTCGTGTATGTAAAAGGTAGCTCGGGACATGTTCGAGCTAAATGGTCAGATCTAATGGTTCAGAACGCTGGGCCAATTGAATGGTTTTCCGACCACGTTTCAGTTGGGCCAAAGATGTTCTTTTTTCACAGCCAGCCCAAACCCAAATGAGCTTCCGACTTGCCTATCATTCTGATAGAAGCTGCCGGCACCTGAATCGGTGACATCGCGGAAACGGGGCCAGGCTGCAACTTGCTAACAAATTCCTCCTTCCCTCTCCCTGAAACCCGACCCTCGAAGCACCCGTCACCGCCCCCAGAACCCTCGTTACCACACCCCTCCCCCCCAACCCCGCAGACCCCAGCGCCCCCCCCCAAAAACCGCTAGCGGTTTTCCGAAAACCCGTAGCCCTTTTCACCAAACCGCTAGCGATTCTCCCAAAACCCCTAGCGGTTTCTCCAAAACCCGTAGCCCTTTTCACCAAACCCCTAGCGGTTCTCCCAAAACCCCTAGCGGTTTTCCGAAAACCCGAAGCCCTTTTCACCAAACCGCTAGCGGTTCTCCCAAAACCCCTAGCGGTTTTCCGAAAACCCGAAGCCCTTTCCTCCAAACCGCAAGCGGTTCTCCCAAAAGCCCTAGCGGTTTCTTCAAAACCCGTAGCCCTTTCCACCAATCCGCTAGCAGTTCTCCCAAAACCCCTAGCGGTTTTTCCAAAAATCCTTCAGATTCTCCTCCAGAATCTTCACGGTTCACCTCAGCAACCCGCCCATTCGCTAGACGAAATCGCCAATTCGTCAAAGCCCCTTCTAAGTCTCCCCCTCCGCGCCTCTGCGAACGGCACCACGTTCAAGGAACCAGGAAGATATGCCCCGTGGCCGGGTCTCGAACCTTCGTTCCGGGCGGAATGCCCCGAACATCCACCCTGTTTTCAGGAGTCTTCGCCGCGCCCGGCGGATACACAAGCCCGGGGCTCCCGGGAACCGGAAGGCCAAACGTAGGTCCCTTTGGCACTGGCGGTGCCGCAACCGGCGAAGCCTCCGCCACCTCCCCTGAAGGGCCGTCCGCAGAAGCGTCGCTCGCCACAGGACTGCTAACAGCCGTGTCAGCATCCGGTGACGCCGTCTCAGGGTCACGTTTCTGAGTGACCCCGTTTGCCGAAGGCGAAACATCCTCCTTCTTTGAAGGCGGGGTTTGGGGTTCCCCCGCGTCAGATCCCGGAACATCCCCCGAGGGTCTCGGCGACTCCGAAGTCACAGGCGACCGCTCCTTGCTTGGACGCTTGCTCTCACCCCGCATCGCAACATCGGGGTCCAGTTCGAGTTTGCCCGAATCACTGCGCCGAACGACATCGCTCTTTTCTTTGGGCGGACGCACCGCTGCAGGCTTCGGCGGCACACTGGGGTCCCGCTTTTCCTCATCATCGTTCCCCCCGATCTTTCGCGCCGTGCGCCCCACAAAATCACCCACCTTCTCGATTCGATCCACGATTCGAGGAAGGGGATTCGGAATCCTCAGTCGAAAACGGCGTTCCTCGGCTTCAAGAGAGGTTCCCGGGCCAATCAAAAAGGCCCCGCAGACCAGCAGGCCCAAAGGTTTGACAGAGAGGTTTTTCATATTCGAATGAGATGAATTTTGCCAGGACTGTCCCAGCTGAACATGCTGTGCGAAAGGCATTCTGTCCACTCTTACAACAAGGTGCATCTCTAAACATCGGTTCGAGAACCGGCCCAACCCTACCCGCGCTGCATGCCCAGCAGCGGGCCTATCTCCGACTTTAGTCCTCCTCCAAAAGCCCGATACCCGATCCCACCCGGATGCCCCACCATGAGTTCGTCATGAACAAGCACGCCACATCAACGCATCCCTCATCCATCCCCCCAATGGCCAAACCTCCTTCCGCCCTACCCAGCTTCAAATCCCTCTACTACATCGACTCCACCATCGGCCGAGCCGGATTCACCACACTCTTCGCATTGGTCGCCGCCGCCGGCTTCTACTGGGTCTCGCAACCCGTGAATGCCGTGGTCAAAGTCGAAAAGTCACCCCTCGAAGAATGGGTCATGCAGTGGGGACCCGCCGTCGCCTTGAGCGTGGCCGCCCTCGCCCTCCTCATCTTGGTGCGTCGCCACGCCTGGCTGAAAAACATCCTCACCCAAGGCACCCCCATCAAAGGCACCGTCGAGGACGTGACCATCTACGAGCGGGAAGCCCCCAGGAGCGAGAACTCACCCGCTTTCAAAACCACCAAAATCCGCACCTACTACACCGTCATCCGCTACGCCTGGAAGGGCATTGAGAACCAAGTGCGCTTCAAACTCCCCTTCAGCCCATCCACCTACCAAATCACCAAAGGCGGCGAAGTGGACATCCTCCTCCTCGAGTCCCACCCCAAAAAGCCAGTCATCCGCAAAGTCTATCTCGGCAGCATTGCCCCCAGAAGTCGCAGTTGGCTTTGATCAACATTTCGACGGCGCACCTGCCAAAGCAAGGTGCGACAACCCGTGAAAAAATGGCCTCGAATGCTCTCTCCAACCTTCTTCCAATCCAACCATGAACTCGTCATCATCCCTTTTACTTAGAGGCATTGGGTCTAACCCGATCCCCCATCCCGCTCATCACCCAATCTCCAAAGCCATCAAGAAACCAGACACGTTCACCGGCAATACCCTCACGCACCTCTCGCCACATGATTGTGCCGTGCGCCGCAAGCGACATAAATCGTCTGAAGTTCTTCACTGACCTCATCCTTCTCCTCACAACTTGTGCTCTGGCTATGAAACGGGCAGATCGGCCTCTTCCCTGTTGCCGGATCCACTCTTCGAAACCAGCAGAACCCCTGCTTTTGCTCCTCCTCCGACAGTTTCGCGGGACCAAATCCAAGAACACCGTCCGCTCCCGGATGAATTCGCTCAGGCAACTGCCCCAAGGCAATCCCTCTTTCCATCGCCCACCCCCTCAACGCCTCCACATCCACCGCATGGGCCTTGTTGTTCGCATCAAAGTGATCCGCCACAGCGCAAATCGTCGAGGCACAACCATGGGCAATGCTCTCGGCCTGCTTCTCTCGACTGAAACCCAGCATCGGATGAAACGCGAAAGTCCCGCAGAGCCACTTCGGCTTCACGGCCAACACATCCAAGTTAAGAGGAATATCAGCAGCCCGAACATCCGAATCACCCTCCTGCGTACGCTGCTTTAGAATCCGTCGGATATCACGTTGCCCCCCCTGAAACTTATCGATCTTGCCATTGTAACGCAGTTGACCGGCACGCGCGCGAATTTCTGTCCAGCAAAGACGATCCAAATCAGCCCGCTTCGTCCAATCCGCCTTCTCAGGCTCTAACGTCGCCGTTAGAATGAGATGCGGCACGTCCGGACGGCGCTCATAACGAGTCGCGGCATCCTTCCCCCAAAGGTAGTCAATCACCGCACCCAGCGGCAGGTTATCCATGATCCCCCCATCCGCATACTGCGCCACTTGCTGGGGATGACGATACACCTCCCATGACCATCTCGGACGAAACACCATCGGAAAAGCGCTGCTTGCCAGCAAACCTTGCGTGAAACGCGGATCCCAAGGATGCGTGCTTCTGAGAATATCCAGCGTTCCCTGGGTCAAATTCGTGGTCGTTCCCATCAGCGGAAAATCAAAATGGTCAAACCTGCCACCCGAATTCGGCTTCCCATCAAACACGATGCCATCAATGAGTTGTTCCAGCGGTTCCGGTCCCAGCATCTCCAAACCAACGCCATAACGGTCCATCATTTCCTGGGTCAACGTTTTGATCCGCGCTGCCGCCCCGTCCCAGTTGCTCGCTCGCACCAACTGCGCCATCTCGAGAATCTCAAAAGGACTCAAACAGAAAAGCCTTTCCATCCCGGAAAAAACACGCCTCGCCCGCCGGCTGAATGCCGTTGCCGAATCCTTTTCGTAACGCCGGAAAATCAAATCCAAATCATGCGGCGAAAAATCCGCATCCGCCGCGTGGATCGAGAAATGCCTGATGAAGTCCGCAAAACGGTCGGTCAGAACAAATCGATCGATCGTCAAGAACGTGGCCGCAAGTTGCCGTGTCTGACGCTGCCTTTCCACCAACTCATGTCCCGCTGGCTTCTGGAAAATCCGACCCGTCAACGCTCCAATGATCGTCCCCACCGAAGCACCGGCAATCACATCCGGATGAATCCCCAACTCGCTGACCGCATTCGCAAAACCCACCTGAAAGACACCTCGAAACACCCCGCCACTAAACAAAAAGACAACAGCCGGACCCTTCTTCTCTTCCACTTTCGGAGGTTCTACCTTTTCAAATGCAGGACCACGGCGCGGCAACTTCACATGCTGTCGCAGCTCTCCTTCAGATACCCCGTCAACATCGGACTTCCCAGCACAGGCCATGCAACATCGACACACCTCAGATACCCCCGGCCCAGGCTCAGGGTTTCGAGCGGTCACAGGATCCCCTCCAGGAAGTGCCTTCAAATCCCCCCAGGCAGCCATCAATTTTCGACAGGAAACATACTCCGTCCCATCACGCCGTATGACTGTCTGTCCTGATGCCCTCAACTGACCAACCGCTTCCCTCAATGTCGCCTTGTTCGACGGATCGCGATGCGGCCACTCGTCTGGCTCTTCCTCATCGGGTTCCAACATCAACTGCCTCTCTTCCAGAGTCCTTGTGTCAGGAAGAGCATCCGTTACCAGTCGTTCAATCATCGCCCGGCATCCGTCAGCAACCGCGGTGTCAATCAGTTCGCGCTGCTCGACGACAGATCCAGCCTTGGTCATTCGCAGCGTCAATTGATGCGCCCGATCAGGTGCCACCAACCGAATCTTAGCAGGCACAAACGTCTGAGGCTCCTCTCGCCCTTCCGAAACCGTCACCGCTTTTCCGCCTAATGACCGACTCACCCGATCAATCAAACTCTTGTCGAGCAACATGTCTTGAAATCGCTGCAACTCACGCGCCCGCAATGCCACATCCACCAAGCCCGTGTAGGGCTCACTCTGCCCTTCCGGTTGCTCCTGCCTCAATGGCAATAGCGGCACCGAAACAATCCGCAAAGTATCCCATCGCGCCTCTGTTTGCTTGCCCAAAATCTTGCAGGCCTCCTCATACACCGGCACAATCGGATCATTTGAAACACTGATGCCATCAATAAAGGTCGACGTGATACCTTGTTTCTGAATGGACTGCGCTTTGTAAAAAGGCACGACTGCACAAGCGCACATGAGCGCATCAACAACCGATGTCTCTTGCGGTATCGCCTCAATTTTTCCATTGGCCAAATTCGCAGCCAGCGGCACCAACCTCACCCCACCCGCTTCATCCGAATCATCACGATAATCCGCCAGCACCTTCTTGTTCGCACTCCCTCCTTCAGTAGGCACTTCATGCTTCAACGCTCGCTGCACGCTATCATAGAATTTAAACTCGCCGTAGTAGCCCGGATCAAAATTCTGCACCAGCACCTCCATCAGCGCATAGGAATCTCCCAGATCATTGAAAATCTGATAATGCTTTAGAACATTGGTAAAGGTCGATTTCTGCTTCGATAACGAACGCCACGCGATCAGTGCCAATGCAGTCGCCATTCCTCCAATCACCAGCCCCCAAGCAATCAAAAGACAAATTGGCGGCAACTCAATCACTGAACAGCTAGACACTACTAGCAACAGAACCGCCGGCGAAAGGCTCAACAGAAGTGTCAGGGGCAATAGGCCCAGAAACAACCAAAGACAATGCTCCCAAATCCAGCGCAACCAACCCCAGCGATTGAAAATGATGTGTCCGGCATCAACCCCCACCGCACGTGATCGACCATTGATCCCAAACAACTCACTAAGTTCGACTCGAGCAAGCAAACTCAAAGGCATGCTGAGAGAAAACAAATGGGTTGCAGCCAGCCACCAAAGCCGTGCCAGCAATCCACCACGATTGCCCCAGCGAACAACTGCGCTCTTTTCAGTGAAGGCATTCCAGCCCAACAGAATCCTCATCAGTTGCGTGAAGACGCGCACACTGACCCGCAGTCGAATCAAATGATTGAACAACCGAATCAGGCCCGTTCGGCTTGCCACCGACTCCTCACGATGATCACGCTCCTCTTTGAAGTGCCGGGGCAATTCCACCGGCTTCAACGCAAACGCCGCATTCGTCTCAAGGGGATCCGGTAAGAAACCCTTCAACACTGTCGATGGCGCGTTTCGAAACGCTTCTAGCAATTCACTAAAGCGCGCTACCCGCACCTCTTCATCCTGCTTTGACGACCCTTCGCTACCTCCGGTTGCCCGCAGCACCTCTCCAAGCGCCGTCGCCGTAATGGCTCCAACCGAAATACCCGCCACCATCTCCGGTGCTCGACGTCGCGTCACCAGCATCGCATGCACAACCCCCATCTGCATGACGGTATCAAATCCAGCCCCAGGAAAGGAAAAAATCCGATAGGGTCGCTTCACTCCTCGTCCAGGATCGGATTCCGTTGAGGCAGAGGTCTGATCAGAGATAGGAGACTTCGTTTCCATGGGGGATACTTCCGCAAGGGTAGACCTACACTCTACCCCCCTTCCCTCACTTCATGCAAACTCGAAAACCTCCTCGTTACAAACTGCCAGAAGCTTTGCCGAGGTGCTTGAGCAAGATTCGCCTTACTTCCGCAATGGCCGCAGGATGCTGGTGAGACCAGTGACCCGTCGGCACGATCACTTCGCTCTCCGCCCCGTCAAGGTGACTGCTCCAATACGGCACTATGCCATCCGTGCTAACGGGCTTGGTTCGATCAAGATTCCCCCCTTTGCCCCGATCTCCTATAATCGAATGATAAGGCACGCCTTTCACCGGCGGCAGTTTGTCCATAGTCGTCACAAATCGATTGTTCGGCTTGAGCGCATCAATGCTGTTCGGCATGCGCTTGAGTTGTCCGCCTGATTCACTGGGCTTGCTCAAACTCACCGCATCCATCGCATAACTCGGATCCCCCAGACTGTCTCCCGTGTTAGCAATGATCCGGCTTCCCAACTTTCCCAAAAAATGCTCAGCCAAATCCGCTCCTCGATGTGATGCCGACGCATAAATCACTCGGGCAACCTCTGGCCGATGTTTGAAAATCAACGCACTCACAATCGCCTTCTTGGCATCCGCTGGCAACGCAATCTCATCCGGCGGCAAATCATAGTATTGATCCCAAAGCTTCATCCCGCTGTCAGTGATCAACTCCCTCGCGATCATGCCTCCCATGCTGTGCCCGATGACCACCATCCGTTTGTGGTCCGGATAAAAGGCCCGAATGGCATCCAACTTACTCCTCAACACCGCCGCCATCAAGGGATAGGCATATCCAGTCGGATAACTGAAGAACCAGATTTGGTAGTTCTGGCGAATCGTCGCATCCCCACGCAAAGCCTCAATCATCGGCACCCAGGTTGCTTGAGAATCACCGAGACCATGAATGCAGAGAATCGGAATCTTTTTCGGATCGTACGGCTGCAACCTGGCCAAACGCGCATTCTCAGCAAAAGCACCCGGCCGAAGAAAGCTCGCAATTTCTGATTTTCTTGGCTTCAGCTCCGCCAGTTGCAAGCCTGTTGGTGCCGTAAAGTCCGCCGCAACCGGGAACGTATGCCCTCCAAACTTCACCGTTTCGGTCGCAAGCGGATCCATGTAGGCCGCCGTGCATGACCTCCCCTTGAAAAACAACACCTCGGTCACCCCATAATAAACAGCAGGCCCCTGGATGAACGGATCAAATCGAGTTGGATCAAACCCCTTGCTGGCGATAACCATCGGAGCACCCAATCCGTCCTTCATCGTTCGCTCCTTCACCAGTCTTCCCCGAAACTGGTAGCGATCCGCCGGCAAAATCCGGAAGTGCGAAGGATCGTGCTCCGGCTTGCCATCATGGGTCATGCTAAAACTCCAGCCCCCCCCAACCCCGGGGCAAATCACAGGCGCCTTCCAGGGCTGCAGTTTTGACTCGTGCAGAACTTCAAACAGGCGCCCCACAGCAAAGTTGTAGTCCTTCCTCGCCTGGTCATCTTGCGGATTCTTCTCCAAAACGGCCCCGGCAGTGGCTGCCGCATCAATGTAATGCCCCATCTGGGCGCGATAGTCTTTGGAAGGATGCCTTAGCCCTTCGACAATCATCTCCCCTGCCGGCGTCTCTGCATCATAGCTCGGCCTCCGCTCCCTGACTTTCGCGTAGTTCTTACAACCCGATGCTACAAGCACCAACCCGAGAAAGAAGGCGCGAATCAGAATAGGCGTTTTCATAATGACAGAGGGTTAAACTGCCAGAAAAGTGCCTCCCGGTCAAACAACACCCGAAGGAAGGGAAAGTGCCTTCAAAGCACTCCCCTCTCAATCCGCGCATCACGGTTCCAGTCTAAGCTTTCCTGAACGCCTCGATCCCCGTAATGCGCACCTTCCTCTTAACACCCGCACTGTCTGAAGGCAGTTCAACCTCCGCACCAACCGCATTCCCAATCAAAGCTTTCGCAGCCTCTGACAAATACGAGATGATCCCCTTGTCCACATCACCATCCCAGGCTCCAAGAATCGTGAACGTTTCTTTGTCACCAGACGCCAAATCCTCAATGTTCACAATGGTTCCGATCCCGACGGAATCGCACGGCACGTTAGCAAAGTCAGTTCCCTGCGCGCGCTCAATGTCGCGCTGTGCCTCACCCTGCATCCGCTGCAACACAGCCTGCTGCTGCTTCGCCGATTTATACTCAAAGTTCTCCCGAAGATCACCGTATTCACGGGCAATTTCGATGTCCTTCTTATTCTGAGGAATCTTGACGTTCATGATCTCCTCAAGTTCCTTCTTCTTCCGCTCAAGACTTTCCCAGGAAACAATCAACGTGTTGTCCTCCCGTGCTCCGGCCTTCTCATCGACCATATCCTGGAGTGCTGGACGCTGCTTGATCATCTTCGCCATCAAAGATCGACGGCTTAATTCATCCAACCCGGTGAATCCAAGGATCCGTTTCGCAAACAAACGAACATCCTGCTCCTCAGCGTCGACCACCATCTCACCGAGGAGATCCGGATCATCGGCGAACGCATCCTGCAATCGACCCGTGCGCTTCGGCCCACCCTCAAGGTGATCCGCATGCATCGCATCCATGATCGCGTTGCCCAAATCAAGATTGAACACTCCCGCAGCATGGCCCTTGCGCTCTTTGCAGATCCAAATCAACAGATCCGCACTCGCTTTGCGATTCCGCACGGCCGTGCGCAAAAACTCTTCCAGCACTCCTGCGCGATCTTTCTCGTGCAACACCGCAGCGATTTCGCCCACCGCACGTCCACCTGTTCGAGCCAAATGAAGCAAACACTGATCCACCCAGGTCTCATCAGGGAACGCCTCTGGAAAGGCCCGGTAAACACGTCCCAACAACCCGCCCGCCAGACCCGACACTGCGTCCGTCAACTGCTCACGGAACTGTCCCACCAACTCCGCCACCTTGACCGAACCTGCTGGAGCCTCACCCAATCCCGCGCTCTCCATCAACTCATCACGAGTCAAAACCAGCTGCAGGGCTTCCTTCAATTGGTATCTCGCGCCCATTCTCACCACCCCGGTCAAATCTTGAAACACTGGCGCCAACGCCTGTGCCTTGTCCGGAAACAAATCGATGTCCGTCGCAATCATCTTCAGCGCTGCAACCCGCGCCTTCAAATCCTTAGCCTTCATGAAGGCCTCCACCATGCCAGTTCCCGCTGCCGCTTCACTCTCACGCAAAATCAACGGCTCGGTGCGCTTGGACGGCACAACAATGTTTCGCACCGATTTCAACGCCTTCTTCGCCCCATCCCACCACTTTTTGTATTCCCCGTCTCCAACGATCCGCCCCTTGACCATCGCGTCCAGTTCATCAAGGGACATCTTCCCCCCGGAACTCTGCAGCGCCATTTCCACAAGCTTGGTAGGCTCCTCACGCGCAATCTTCTTCATCCCCTCCAAATCCGACAACCGCCGCGCCATGAAATGATCCTCTGGCAGAATGTCGAGTGACGTCACCGCGAAGCTCAATTTCAAAGGATGCCCCGGCTTGCCCTCAAAATCGATGATCGCTCGATCCCCCAAAAGATCCCATGAAGCGATCTTGCCCACTCCCCAGCTTTTGTGAAGGCAATACACCCCCGGTTCCAGCAGGGAGAGCTTTTTACCCTCCGTGACACTCAATTTGCCTGCAGCTACCAGTTTCTGAACCTCGTCATTCATTAGAACGTTGACCATAGTGAACCCTGTGCCCGTAGCAAACAAAACCCTTCCTTCTTTGAAGATGCTTCTTCAGAGGTTCTAAAACCCCCCACTCTTTCTAATGGCACCCCCCTCCCTTTGCGGCCATCCTACCCCGTCAAAGCCCCTAACAATATGAGCACTCCCATCCCCACCCACAGCAAACTAATCGGCTACATCCTCTGGATCTTCGGATTTACCGGTTCCCACCGCTTTTACTACGGCCGCCCTGTCACTGGTATCATCTGGTTCTTCACCCTCGGCCTCGTCGGCATCGGTTGGCTGATCGACCTCTTCTTGATCCCGTCCATGGACCGAACCGCAGACCGCAAATATCTCGCTGGCCCTTATGATTACTCAGTCGCCTGGATTCTTCAGACCTTCCCTCTCTTCGGCCTGATCGGCCTCCATCGCTTCTATTTGGGCAAATGGGGCACCGGCATTCTTTACCTCCTCACCGCTGGCCTGTTCGGAATCGGCTGGGTCTATGACTTCCTGACCCTCAACACCCAAATCGACGAGCGCAACCGGGCAGCCCTCGCTGCCAATAACTAAACCTCGCTCCTCCCTCATTCAAAGCCGGACTCCTCCACCGAGGGTCCGGCTTTTTCATGCCCCACACCCAGTGGAAACTTAGCAAATCCGTAATATAAACCTTGTAAATGTATCTATAAGTTTTAGATTCTCTGTAATAACCCTATGAAGCGCTTTCCGCTCTCGCATCCATCGCGCCAACTCGGCCCCCTCTGCCTCGGCCTCAGCCTGCTGCTCTCCGCATCAGCTTCGGTCTCGGCTCAAAACGCTGCCCCCCAAGCCGCTCCCCCTCCCCAAGGCAACGCCGGCACCCCGCCACCAGCAGCCGCCCCAACCGCCGGTTACTCCCCCATCAGCAGCGACGCGACCATCAAGGTCAACTTCCCCAATACGCCGATCCAGGCCATCATCCCTTTCTACATCCAGCTCACCGGCAAAAAAATCATCCTCGACTCCTCCCTCCAAGGCGAGTCGCTCAAGATGATCGCCCCAGAGCCGCTTACGAAGGAAGAAGCCATCAACTTCATCCACGCCACCCTCCTGCTCAATGGCTACGCCATCATCCCAAAGGGCGATAGCACCGTGATGCTTATCCACCATCAAGGCGGCAAAAACCCCGCCCCGGAAGGCCTCCCCGTCATCAGTTCGATCCGCGATCTTCCCCAGGATGAGCAAATCGTCCACTACGTCATGCCCCTGGAGCACATCTCCGCAGACGACGCCTCAAAGGCCTTCAAAGAGGTCGTCAAACTCCACGCCTACGGTGCCATCACCCCCATCGCCAACTCCTCGGCCATCATCATCACAGAAAACACCGCGACCATCCGGAGCCTCCACGAAATCGCCCAAATCATCGACGTTCCTCCTGCCGAAATCTCCAACGAACTCATCGCCCTGGAACGCTCCGATGCCGAACGCATCGCCGAAGTGATCAACGAAATCTACGCCCAGCAGGATGACAGCAGCGCGGGTGCAGGCAGTTCGCAAAACGCCGCCCCTCAAAACGGAAACGCCCCAGCCACATCCATCAATCCCAGCGCCTCCGCCGCCCTCGCCGCCGCCACCGGTTCAGCCAATACCGCCAATACCAACCCCACAGCCGCCAAAGTCCGAGTTATCGCCGACCGCCGCACCAATAGCCTCCTCGTCATCGCTCGCCCCGTCGACATCACCTACATCCGTGGCCTCATCGAGAAGCTCGATCAACAAAGCGGCGGCATCACCTTCATGAAGCGCAAACTCAGCTTCATGAATGTCGCTGACTTCCTCCCCGTCGCCTACGACTCACTCTCCCGCGACACCGACATCCAAACCGAAGGCGGTGGCCTCGCCATCAGTGGCGGCGGCGGCAACGGTGGCGGTCTTGGCACAGGTTCAGCCTCACCACGCAATTCCAGCACCCCATCAACCAACGCCAATCGCGGCGGTGAAACCAACGCGGGCTTCGCTGGCGGCGGCTTTGGCGGTGGACTCGGTGGCGGCACCGGCTTTGGCGGCAATTCCAACCGCAGCCTGCTCGACGACCCCGCACAACAAGCCGCACCCCAGTCCCTCATCGTCGGTCGCACCCTGCTCATCGCAGACAGCCAGTCCAACAGCCTCATCGTTTCCGGCTCACCCGAGCACATCGACATCATCGACCGCCTACTTCAGGAAATCGACATTCGCCCGCAGCAAATCTACATCTCGACCATCATTGGCCAACTCACCCTCAATGACGAAACCAAGTTCGGCTTCGATTTCCTTAGACTCCTTGACGACTTCTCTCTTCAACAAAACATCACGACCAATACCGCATCAAACAGCGGCACCAACACCTCCACCTTCAATACCGATATCGATGCCAACGGCATCCCCACGACCACAGGCACCGTTACAGGCGAACGAACCAACTCATTCAACTCAGAAACCGCCCCTGGCGAGCCCGGCAACATCGTACTGCCCATGGGACTCTCCAATTTCAATTGGAACAGCCTCAATCTCTATGGCCAGCTCGGCGCCATCTCCAAATACGTGAATCTCCTCGAACGGGACACCAACTTCAAAGTCATGTCCCGCCCCAGCGTCTACACCACCAACAACGGCAAAGCAGTCATCTCCTCTGGACAGCGCATCGCCGTCCCCACGCAAATTCTCTCCAACGGCGCCGGCATCGGCGGCATCGCCTCCACCAGCGCCAGCATCGACTACCGTGATGTCGTGCTCAAACTGGAAGTCGTCCCTCTCATCAACTCCGACGATGAAGTCACCCTCCGCATCGCCCAGATCAACGACAACATCATTGGCGAACAAGTGATTTCAGGAAACACCATTCCCACCCTCAGCACCCAGGAACTCGTCACGACAGTCACCGTAAAAAACGGCGGCACCGTTGTGCTCGGCGGACTGATCACCGAACGGGCGGCGGACAATCAACGCGGCACCATCTTCCTGCGCCGCATCCCCATCATCAAACACCTCTTCGGCGTCACCACCAAAACCTCCACTCGTGACGAACTCCTCATCTTCATCCAACCCAACATCATCAACAACAAATCCCCTTCAGATACCCCGAATCAAATCGAACGCGGTCGCTCCAGACTGATGGACGACACCATGCAATTCGGCGTCCCCCGCGGCCAAGCCTCTGTCAATCGCAATTGAGCCAATCTCGGCTCACTCACCCTTGAACAACTTCCTGAAGAAACCCTTGAAGGTCTTCTTCTCTTCGATCGGTTGAGCAGGCTTAACCTCTTCCACCGGACGCGCACTCGGCGGTGGCGTATCCCCGTCATCTCCACCGCCCGAGAAATCCTGCTCGCCCTCGTCGACCTTCACAAACTTGTCGGTATCCTTCATCGCCAACACCAGCGGATCATCCGGACTCGCCTTCTCAAAGATGTTGGTGAAGACCTCTCTCACCATCGGAGCCGCCAAACCACCACCACTCACCCGCTCCCCTGGGCGACCTTCATACAACACAGCAAAAGCATAAACCGGATTGTTAGCTGGCAGAAATCCGGTGAACCACGCCAAATTCTGCTGCTGAGCCGGCTTCCACTGCGCCGTCCCCGTCTTTCCCGCAATCTGAGCCTGCTTGATTCCAGCCGCCTTGCCCGTACCGCCACTGCCGGAAACCACCGCTACCATGCCCTTCACCACCGCATCGCGATGCTCCGGATTCAAATCAATGCGACGCCTCACTTCAACCTCCGTAGCCATCACCACCTGCTCATTCACATCCTGCACCTGTCGCACCAAACGCGGCTGCATCAGGTTAACCCCGTCCGCTAGGGCAGCCATGCTTTGGCAGACTTGCAAAGGCGTCGCCAAAACCTCCCCCTGACCAATCGAGATGTTAGCCAGTTCCCCCCCAATGATTTTCGTCCCTCGCTGCTCCAACTTCCGCGCATTCGTCGGAACGTTCCCGGCGGCTTCCGCCTTGATCGGGATTCCCGTCTTCTCCCCAAAACCCATTCGCATCGCCATATCCGTGATCGGATCCGCACCCACCGCCAAAGCCGCCTGATACATCCACGTATTGCAAGACCGCTTGATCGCCGTGATCACATTCATCATCCCCTCACCCGACTTCGTATGGTTGTTGAAGTATCGATCTCCAATATACAATGACGCACTGCAATTGAAGGATGTCTTCTCCGTCACCTTCCCGCTTTCCATCGCCCCTAACGCCGTCACAATTTTGAATGTCGAAGCCGGTGGATAAGTCCCAAAAGTCGCCCTCGGATAAAGTGGCTTGCGCGGATCGTCATTTAGCTTTTGCAGCATCTCCGACTTGATCCCCGGCACCCAGGCATTGAGATCGAAACCAGGATTCGAAGCCAGTGCGAGGATATCACCCGTCTTCACGTCCATGATCACAAACGCCCCCCCATTACGCGCCCCCTTTTTCAGCGCATTCTCCGCATACTTCTGAATGTTGTAATCCAGCGTCGTGACCACATTCCTTCCAGGAACAGGCCTCCTCAAAACCTCTTCAGAAAGCAACTTGCCATCCGGACTATAAAGCTTGTTCACCATTCCAGAGGTGCCGGTCAAATCTCGATCAAACGTTGCCTCCAGCCCTTCACGGCCCTCCAACTCCTCAAACAAAGGATCACCATCTGAAATCGGCCCCAGCGGCAGTCCCCTCACCTTCCCCACATAGCCAATGATGTGGCAGGCACTATCCCCCTTCGGATAATACCGAATGTAAGCCGGTTGCACCACCAACCCCGAACCCAGATGCGGCTGCAACTTGTCCAACTCCTCATTCGTCAATTCCACATTCAATCCCTCTTCAATCGCAAACACCAGAGGCAACCAGCGCCGATGCTCATAATGACTCACCAGCTTTTCCTCTTCCATTGTCCAGCGACGCCCCAGCAACTGATTGGCCTTTCCAATCTTCTCCCCCGCATACGCCAGAATTTGCTCACGCGTCGCATCCTTCATGAACGGGAAATTCAACGCCAAATAATTGACCACTCGCGACTGCGCAAAAGGCACCCCATGCCGATCCACAATTTGACCTCGCGGCGCCGGAATGCTTAACGTCAAAGCACGCGCCTGACTCTGCGTTTTCCAATCCGCAGGCAACGGAGCCGCCTTCGCCGGCGCTTCAGTCGCATCAACTTTGTCTGCCTTGGTCTCCTCCACCACCTCCGCCTTCAAAATCAAAGGCGCCGGGGTGCCCTCCTGTCCCCACATCGGAGACCAACACAAAATCGTAAAGACCAGCTGAACTGGCACCCGAGGCAAATGACGTTTCATAGAAGAACTCAGCCCCTGAACTGAGGCGGATCCCATCTTGCCACCCCCATAAGCAAGCGTCAAGCCCACCTCAGCCCTCAATCACTCCCTCCATTCACCACTTTCCCGATCAGAAAAGTGGTGGCTCGGGACGGAATCGAACCGCCGACACGGGGATTTTCAATCCCCTGCTCTACCGACTGAGCTACCGAGCCATCAACACTCCACAAGGTGAAGCGAGCCGCGAAGTAAGCAGGGGTTCTAACCTCGCGCAACGGGAAAATGCATTCGATTCACGAACCCCTCTATCAGCCCCCGCCCGCCAAAGCCGAACCCCTCATCAGCATCGACAAAAACCGCTCCTCAAAGGGCTCATTCGTCTGACATTGCATGAAATCAATCCGCCGGCCTGCACATTCACGACTCAAACTCTCAACAAAGGCGTCAAACGCCTCCGCATACCGCTTGGCGTCACGCTTGGTGAACCAAAACCTTCTCCGCTCCCCCGTCTCCACCTCAGCCAGTTCAATCTCTCCTTCCAACTGCGGCTCCCGCTCCTCAGGATGCAAGATCTGAACAAAATGACTCTCTCCCGGCCAGGCCGCCGCCTGCGCCACCGCTTCCTGCGCCGCATTCACATCACGACCAAAGAAATCTGAAATCACAAAAATCACTCCATGCCGTTGCCGGGTCGGCCTGAACGTCTCAAAACAGTGCTTCAAATCCGTGAAACCATCGAACTTCAGTCGGGTCACGCATTGAATGATCTTGTCCACACTCCCTTGCCCCCGCAAAGGCGGCAACTCCTGCCGGGTCGCATCGCTCATCGAATAAACACTGACCCGCTGCTGATTGCTCAACCCCAAATACGCCAATGCCACCGCAAACCGCAACGCCTGACGTCGCTTCTCCGCAAAAGGCCGCTCCATCGACCCACTCACGTCCAGGACAATGTGCAAATTCAGCTCCTGCGTCTCCTCGTAAAGTCGCACAAACAACTTGTCGAGCCGGGCATACAACCGCCAATCAATCGCCCGATAATCCTCTTTCGGCGTGTAATGGCGATAGTCTTTGAACTCTCGCGTGAACCCCGTGCTCGGCGTGCTCTGATTGCCCCGCCGCATCAACTGCCGTCGCTTCCGCAGCCGAACCGCCAGCATTCGCAGTCGGTCAAGAAACGCTGCATCAAACAACTCCTCGTCAGCCATCACCCCCTATCTTCCCCAATTCCCACCCCCGACGCAAGCACAGGCCTGCAAAATGCGCTCCACCATGACGTACCTCTCCCTCCATGCCTTCACCTTCTATCCGCCTCACCGTTACCTCCGCCCTCTTCTTCGCTGGCTTCGCCATGGCCGACCCTACCCCGCCCGAAGGCTTCCGGGCCATCTTCAATGGCAAAGATCTCACCGGTTGGCACGGCCTGAACCCCCACACCTCAGCCAAAATGGTTGGCGACAAAAAAGCAGCCAACCACCAGCAGCAACGCGCCGAGTTCCCCTCCCATTGGCACGTTGAAAACGGCGAACTCGTCAACGTCGGCACCGGCCCCTACGCCACGACCGACGAAGAATTCGGCGATATCGAGCTTCTCATCGAATACAAAACCGTCCCCGGTGCAGACAGTGGCATCTATCTCAGAGGCACCCCTCAAATCCAAATCTGGGACAAAACACAGTCCTTTGACCTCAAAAAACCCGACCGAAAACCCCATCTCGGTTCCGGCGGCCTGTTCAACAATACCCCAAACGCCCCGGGACGCGATCCCGCCACCGTCGCCGACAAACCCTTCGGCGAATGGAACCAGTTCCGTATTCGCCAAATCGGAAATCGCACCTGGGTTTGGCTCAATAACCAGTTGGTCGTCGACGGAGCCCCCATGGAGAACTACTGGGATCGCACCCAACCCCTGCCAGCCAAAGGCCCAATCATGCTCCAAACTCACGGCGGCGAGATCCGGTGGCGGAACCTTTTTGTCAGGGAAATCAGCCCGCAAGAATCTACCCTCCTCCCTTCAAAGTCATAGTCCCTCTCCAAAAGACGCTTCAGCACCCCTCCCCTCAAAACTCCCATCGTTGCCGCTGCTCTTGCCGAACGCCGCCCAATGATCTGCCGCTTGCGGTTCAACGTTTGTTAAGCCAGATTGAGCATTCGTCTAAATCCGCCCTCAACTCCACCCTTGGACGCCGGTCGGACTGCCCCCTTTTCTCATGCTCAACTGGATCATCAAAAAAATCATCGGCACCAAGAACCAGCGCACCGTCAAGCGCCTCCAACCGGTCGTTGCCGAGATCAACCGCATTGAAGCCCAACTCCAGAACGAGCCCGAAGACGCCCTCCGCTCGCGCATGGCCGCTTGGCAGGAACAATTCCGCGCCTTCCACACCCCAGCTTTCCTCGGTGGTGTCTCCCTCCGCATCGCAGACGAATCGGCCGTCGACGAATGCCTCGCCAGACTCACTGACGCTTTCAACCGCCTCAAACCCCACTTCCCCGCACTCGACTCCTCCGCCCTCAATGTCGCAGGCCAATCCCTCGATCAAAAAAAAGCCGCCATCGACAAAGCCCGCGATGCTTGGAATGAAGTCGAACCCAAATTCGACGCCATCGTGCGCAAAATGCTCGAGGACATCCTCCCCGAATGCTACGCCGTCGTCAAAAATGCCGCCCGCCGCATGTGTGGCCAGGTCCACAACGTCTGTGACATGCCCCTTACCTGGAACATGGTCCACTTTGACGTCCAACTCATCGGCGGCATCGCCCTCCATCGCGGCATGATCGCAGAAATGGCCACCGGCGAAGGCAAGACCCTCGTCGGCACCCTGCCCGTCACCTTGAACGCCCTCACCGGCCGAGGCGTCCATGTCATCACCGTCAACGACTACCTCGCCCGCCGTGACTCCGAATGGATGGGCTACCTCTTCAAATACCTCGGCCTCACCGTCGGTTGCATCCAAAACGACCAACCCCCACACCTTCGCCGCGCCCAATACGAGTGCGACATCACCTTCGGAACCAACTCCGAATTCGGCTTCGACTACCTTCGCGACAACGGCATGGCCTCCAGTCGCGAACAGCAGGTCCAGCGCGGCCATTACTTCGCCATCGTCGACGAAGTGGACTCCGTCCTCATCGACGAGGCTCGCACCCCCCTCATCATCAGCGGCCCTGTCACCTCCGCCGCCAGCACCCACCAGTTCGAACGCTACAAACCCCTCGTCGAACAACTCGTTCGTCGCCAAAACACCCTCACCAGCCGCCTCATCACCGAAGCCAACGAAGCCGCCAAAGCGGGTGACCTCGAACTCGCCGGTCGCAAACTCTACCAAGTCCATCTCGGGCAACCCAAACACCGCGGCCTCCTTCGTGCCATGGAGGACCCCGAACTCCGCCGCGCCCGCGAAAAAGCCGAACTCTCCGTTTACCAGGACACCCAAAAGGTCGAGCTCTTCAAACTCAAAGAAGAACTCTACTACTCCATCGACGAGAAAAGCCACGACGCCGATCTCTCCGAAATGGGCCGCAACTTCCTCGACCCGGATGATCCAGACGGCTTCGTCCTCCCCGACCTCGCCACCCTCTACTCCGAAATCGACGGCGACACCTCCATCTCCGACAAAGAGCGCGCCGAGAAAAAAGAAGCCCTCCAGGCCAAACTCGACCACCAAGGCCAGCGCATCCATCAAATCTCCCAACTCCTCCGCGCCTACTGCATCTACGAAAAAGACGTCGAGTATGTCGTCGAAGAAAACAAAGTCATCATCGTCGACGAACAAACCGGTCGCAAAATGCCAGGCCGTCGCTGGTCTGACGGACTCCACCAGGCGGTCGAAGCCAAAGAAGGCGTTCAAATCGATGCCGAAACCCAAACACTGGCCACCATCACCATCCAGAACTACTTCCGCCTCTACCAAAAACTGGGCGGCATGACCGGCACCGCCGAAACCGACGCCGCCGAGTTCCACGACATCTACAACCTCGACGTCCTCACTATCCCCACCAACCAGGCCATTCGCCGCGTTGACACCAACGACAGCATCTACAAAACCCGGCGGGAAAAATACAACGCCGTCATCGAACTCATCAAAGAGCTCCACGCCAAAGGTCAACCCATCCTCGTCGGCACCGCCAGCGTCGACTCCTCGGAGACCTTGAGCCGCATGCTCAAACTCCAGAAAATCCCCCACGCCGTCCTCAACGCCAAATACCACCGGCAGGAAGCCGAAATCGTCGCCCGAGCCGGTCAAAAAGGCTCCCTCACCATCTCCACCAACATGGCCGGTCGGGGCACCGACATCAAACTTGGCGAAGGCGTCGCCGACCTCGGCGGGCTCTTTGTCCTCGGCACCGAACGCCACGAATCCCGCCGCGTCGATCGCCAATTGCGCGGTCGCTCCGCCCGTCAAGGCGACCCCGGCGCCAGCAAATTCTTCCTCAGCTTCGAAGACGACCTCATGCGCAACTTCGGGGCCGCCGAACGCATGACCAAAGTCATGGAACGCTTCGGCATGAAGGAAGGCGAAGAACTCCAGCACCCCTGGCTCAACCGCTCCGTCGAAACCGCTCAAAAACGCGTCGAACAACGCAACTACACCTGGCGGAAACGCGTCCTCGAATACGATGACGTCATGAATCAACAGCGTGAGGTCGTCTACGAATGGCGCAACGAAGTCCTCACCAGCAACGACCCACGGATCTTGCTCGAGGAAGGCGTCCAAAAAGGCCTCGCAGATCGCCTCGAAGAGTTCATCCCGAAAGCCGACCCCTCCATGGCCAATTACGAAGGCCTCCTGAACTGGGTCAATGCCTCCTTCCCGATCGGCCTGACCGCCGAGGAAGCCCAGTTCGAATCCCGCGACTTCGACGGCAACGCCGCCTTCCTCCAGCAGCGCATTCTCAAGGCCTACGATCTCAAAGTCAGCGGAGCCAATCCCCAGGCTCTCCAAGAGGTCGAAAAAATGATCCTCCTCAACGCCATCGACCGCCTCTGGCAGGAACACCTGTATGCGCTCGATGCCCTCAAAGAAGGCATCAACCTCCGCTCCTACGGCCAAAAAGACCCCCTCATCGAGTTCAAGCAGGAAGCCTTCAACATCTTCTCGGCACTCATCACCAACATCAACAACGAGATCCTCTCCAACCTCTTCCGCAGCAGCCAGCAGCTCGCCGCATTTGAACAGTTTCTCGCCCAAATGGCCCAAATGCAGCGCCTTCAAAGCGCGCAGCAGGACGGTGAATCCAGCAGCACTTCCACTGGCAAACCACGCCAAGTCCAAGAGGAAGCCCCCCCGCATAACCCCGCTACGGACGGCCCGCGGCTCATCCTCCCAAGTTCAGCACCCAAAGGCCCAAGCGCTCTCAAGCGCCCAAACGCCAATGTCGGACGCAACGATCCCTGCCCTTGTGGTTCCGGCAAAAAATACAAGCAGTGCTGCGGTCGCATGGCCTAGCCTGCACCGCCCCTGACATTCAAGCACCGAAGGGCGAGCCGCTGGCTCGCCCTTCGTCGTATTGCCTAGCAACTCCCCATCCCTCCATCAAACATGGACCCCCTCACCCATGCCACCCTCGGTATCGCCGTTGCCCTCGCCGTCGCGCCGCGCGGTGCTTCCCTCCCCTCGATTGCCCTCGCCGGATTCGCCGCCGGCACGCTTCCTGACATCGATATCTTCCTTCACTCGGAGACCGATCCCCTCTTCAGCCTCGAATACCACAGACACTTCACCCACAGCATTCTCTTTTCTCCAATTATTGCCCTCATCGGCACCGTCTTGGCATGGCTCGCTCTTCTCTGTTTCGGAAAACATTCTCCCTATCGCCCCATGCTCTTCCCAGCTTGGCTCGCCGCGCTCAGTCACCTCTTTTGTGACCTCTGGACCAGCTACGGAACCCGTATCGCCTGGCCCTTCAACAACGTCCGCTACTCCCTCGACTGGATCTCCGTCATTGATCCCCTTTTCACCCTTCCCGTCCTCGGCCTCACCCTCATTGCTCTGGTAAAAGCCAGGCCCCGTCCGGCGCGATTCGCCTTAACTTATGCCACCATCTACCTCGCCCTTTGCTTCGTCCAACACGAACGCGCCACTCGCGCCCTGCAGTCCTGGCTGAAAACCTCAGGTCCCGGCTCGGCAGACCGTCTCGCCGTTCACCCTTCTTTCGGCAACATCCTGGTCTGGCGTGCCCTCGTCGAAAAAGACCGTGTCGCCCACAACGTCGCCATTCGCTGCGGACTCGGTGCCCCAACCATCCTTCCTGGCCAATCGACCCTCGTTTTCAACCATCCAGATCAAGCCATCTCCGAACTCAAAATCGACCCCGCCTCTCCCCAGGCCCGAGATGTCCGTCGCTTCTTCCACTTTTCAAACAATTGGGTCGCCCAACTCCCGAAGGAACCCCAAACCCTCGGTGACCTCCGCTATTCCGCCCTTCCCGACTCCCTCACCCCTCTCTGGGGCATGCAAATCCTCCCCCCAAACACCATCCCACCCATCAAATGGCGAGAGTTCAACAAAATCGAGACCCGCAATTGGGACCGTTTCCGATCACTCATCACCGGCGAAGCATTCCCGGCAAAATAGAAACCCCTCCCAAATCCTCTCCCCGCATCTCAAAAGCAGCCAATCCTACGGCTTCAAATCAGCCGACACCACCTTGTCAGACACTCCCGGATCGCTCGAAACAGGCCAGCCCGCCTCCAAATTCAAAAACACAGGAGGCACCATCGTCAATGCTTCACCACCCGTTGACTTGAACCCTGCATACACCAAAGGCACCACCGTGCCGCAAACACGCTCATCATTCAGTTTCTCCACGTGGACCAGCGCACCAAAGGTCGACCGCTTGTCCAGTGTGATGGATTCACCCACTTCGAAAGGCGCCTCGCTCGACTCCAACCCCGGCATCAAAATCTCCACATCCACGTCTTCCAAATCCACCGCTCTCGCCCGAACCACCCATCCCGCCTGCATCACGTCAGACTTCTCCAATGGGCGCACCTCCATCGCCAGAAACTTCCCTGTCAAATACACCGGCGGATCCTGCTTGTCGTAGTTCCGAATGTAAGCCCGCTTCAAAATGTCATTCGCCACACGCAACTGCTCCGGCGTGTAGGCATAGTAGGCTGACATCAACTCTCTCGGCGATTTCGCCGAACCATCCGGCACCGTGTAAACCGAAAACTTCCGAATCACCGGAAGCTTGTGCAGCTTCGCCAGCACTTTGTAGTTCAACGGCTTCTCCGGATGTTGGAAAACCATGATGCTGAAAAACCAGCAAAAAGTCGCTACCCCCATCATGAGTGTAATCAGAATGGTCCACCAAAACAAACTCGATCCGTCCCCACTTTTCGCGAAACTCCCACCGCCGTAACCACGACGCTCCTTCCCATCACTCAAATACTCTCGACGCATGTATCAAAAATCGCTCTTACTTGCTTTCACACTGCTCAGTCGAATTCGTGCCAATTTAACAGAAATCAAATGGTTTGAAAAGATTTTCTTGCCAAACCCTCTGCGTTCAGCTTGTCGCTGCCATTTCCGCCGGTTCAAATGATGTCCCACACCCGCAGCTCCTCGCTGCCTTCGGGTTCCTCACTTTGAACCCTGAATCATTCAATCCATCCTCATAATCAATCACACTGCCGTCCAAAAACTTCAGACTTTCTGCGTCAATGATCACCGAGACCCCATCCCGCTCGCTCACCACATCCCCTTCCGCCACTTGATCCACCTTCATCTCATACTGCATGCCCGCACACCCACCGCGCGTCACCTGCAATCGCAATCCCATCCGCAATTCCGGATCACGTCCCTCTAGCAACTCACGAAGTTGTCCCGCAGCCGATTCAGTTATCTCAATCATGTCTCAACTATACGCTGCGCTCCCGCTCATTCCATTCATCTTCATTCAAAAATCTCAGAACCTCATGGAAACCCGGTCGTCCTTACGCTAATCCCATCACAGCATTCGCCCCGCCCCTTCGATCTCTCCTCCCCAATGTCCCGCATTCGCATCCTCTCCGACGCCCTCGCCAGCCAAGTGGCCGCCGGTGAAGTCGTTGAACGCCCCGCTTCCGTCATTCGCGAATTGGTCGAAAACAGCCTCGACGCCGGTGCCCTCCACATCGAAGTCCACGTCCAACGCGGTGGCGCGGCCCTCATCAAAATCGTCGACGACGGCGCTGGCATGGATCGCGAAGACGCGATGCTCTGCCTCGAACGCCACGCCACCAGCAAAATCCGCACCAAAGAAGACCTCGCCGCCATCTACACCTTCGGCTTCCGCGGCGAGGCCCTCCCCAGCATCGCCAGCGTCTCCCGCTTCCGCCTCGCCACCAAACAAGCCGACTCCCTCTCCGGCACCGAGGTCGAAGTCCACGGCGGCAAACTCATCCACGTTCGCGACAGCGGCAACGCCAACGGCACGGTCATCGAAGTCCGAAACCTCTTCTTCAACCTCCCCGCCCGCCGCAAATTCCTCCGCACGGAAGCCACCGAGTACTCGCACGTCGAACAGCAGTTCCGCCTCCACGCCATCGCCAATCCCCGCACCGCCTTCACCTTGACCCGCGATGGCGAACTCATGTTCCACCTCCCCGCCACCCAGGAC
Organism: Verrucomicrobiaceae bacterium; assembly: GCA_027487315.1. Taxonomy (GTDB): domain Bacteria; phylum Verrucomicrobiota; class Verrucomicrobiia; order Verrucomicrobiales; family Verrucomicrobiaceae; genus JAGRPD01. The sequence continues at coordinate 27,733 of JAIYDW010000105.1, forward strand.
CTCCTCGAACGCATCCGCGGCCTTGCCGGTGCCGAACTCGCCGCCCGCCTCATCGAAGTCCCGACCACCGAGCGCCTCGGCGTCCGCATCCAGGGCTTCATCGGCGGCGCCGGCCTCAGCCGCTCCACCCGCCAGATGCAGTTCACCTTCCTCAACGGCCGCCCCATCGAAAGCCCTTCCATCTCCTATGGCCTCCGCGAAGGCTACCACACCACCCTCATGAAGGGTCAGCACCCCGTGACCTTCCTCTTCCTCGACATGGACCCTCACGGCTTCGACGTGAATGTCCACCCCGCCAAAAAAGAAGTCCGCTTCCACGATGGCCATGGCGTCCGTGAAGCCGTCGCTTCCGCCGTCAGCGCCGCCCTCGCCGCCAGCCGCACCCTCCCCACCGGCCACCCCTCCTCAGCCCGGCACTCGCCCATCGAACTCTCTCCCGAACGCCCCCCATCTTCCCTCCACCTAGAGCCCGAAACCACCCCCGCGCCTCCCCCCGCCCAAACCTTCCTCCCCATCCCCGCCACCTTCTCCACCCCCTCCCGCTCCTTCCCCCAGCCCACCGCCCCTCCACCACCCACCTCACCCCAAACCGCCCCCCAAACGCCCCCCACCCCCGCCCCTCGCCCAACCACCCCACCCGAACCCGCCGCTCCCTCCGAAGACTTCACCCGCTACCGCATCCTCGGCGTCCTCCACCGCCTCTACGTCCTCCTCGAAAGCCCCGAAGGCCTCGTCCTCATGGACCAACACGCCGCCCACGAACGCGTCATGTTCGAACAAATACGCCGCGCCATGGAACACGACGGCGTCCCCACCCAGCGCCTCCTCATCCCCCTCACCCTCCAACTCTCCCCCAAAGACGCCGACATCATCTTCCGCAACCTCGAATCTCTCAACCGCCTCGGCATCGAACTCGAACCTTTCGGCCCAAACACTTTCAAAGTCGAAACCCTGCCCACCTTCCTCAAAACCGATGACCCCATGGACTGGCTCGACCAGGTCATCGAAGAACTTCGCGGCCTTTCAGGTTCCTCTTCCTCCCTTCGCCTGGGCGAAGACATGATCGCCACCACCGCCTGCCGCCACGCCGTCAAAGCCAACGACCACCTCTCCCTCCCTGAACTGCAGGCCCTGTTAAAAGACCTCGCCGCCTGTGAAATGCCCTACTGCTGCCCCCATGGCCGTCCCACTCTCATCCAAATCTCCCACTCCGAACTCGAACGCAAATTCGGCCGCCGCGCCCCCGGTTAAAAACGCCCCTCATTTCCACTAAGACTCCCCCTCCCACCGTCGTTTCCACCACCCACCTGTCACCACCATGAAATCTCGCCCGCTCGCCGCCTGCCTTTTCCTGCTCACCTTCGCTCAGGCCCCCGCTCAAACGCCCGACACCCCGCCCGCCCTCGGCCAGCGCCCCACCGTCCCGCTCACCCCCGAGCAAATCGCCATGATCACCAAACAGCTCGCCGAGCTCGAAGGTCAGATCGACAAAATGCGCAACGACAACCTCGGCTCCGTCCTCCAAAAACTCCGCGCCGCTGTCGGTAGCGACGCCGCTGCCCTCGCCTTCTACACCGACTGCGAAAAGCTCGTCAACGTCGAGCGCAAAGAACTCGACCGCGATGAAGCCAAGCGCATCGCCGAACGCATGGAACGAGAGAAAGAACGTCGTGGCACCGAGGACAAAGACGAAGGCGATGCCGCCATGGCCATCCGCCTTCAACTCCAATACCTCATCCTCACTCTCGAAGCCCACGAGGCCAAAGACCGCGCCCCTCTCATCCCCAAACTCCAGGCCTACATCCAGGACGTCCTCGCCAACGCCCCCAAACTCAAAGGCCGCGCACTCGGCCAACTTGGTGGTGACCTCCGCGGCGATCGCAACCCCATCGTCGCCGCCTTCCAAATCCAACGCTACCTCCAAACCGAAAACTGGACCACTCGCCCCGCCGATCTCCCGGGCATGTGGTCCCAAGTCATCCTCCCCTGGTACCTCGAAAACAAACCCACCGAACTCGCCACCATCTGGGACAACCGCCTCACCGCCGAAGCCACCCTCCTCAAAGCCACCATGCCCGAAGCCGAATACGCTCTCTGGCTCCAAAACGAATACCCCGCCCTCCGTTGGGACCGCGCCGAATACCTCGTCATGAAAGGCCCCACCCCCGTCAATGGCCTCGCCGACATGCTCAAACTCATCAAAGAATTCCCCGGCCACCCCGACGCCCCCAAATGGCTCAAAGGCATGCGCGCCTTCGTCGAAGGCTCCACCAACGCCCCCGCTGGCTCCTGATCCCCAATCCAGGTCCCTCACATTTCGAGTTGGCGTCTTCTCCGTTCTGCATCAACCATCGTGAGTAGCCATTCTCACGTCGTGATCCCGGATCCCCCGCTCTCTCACCCGGCCCGCCTCCAGGCCGCCGGGCTTCAGTTCACCTACCCCGGCACCGACTTCTCCCTCCACCTGCCCGAGCTCACCCTCGCTCCCGGCCAAACCGTCCTCCTCTCCGGCCCCAGCGGCATCGGCAAAACCACCCTCCTCCGCCTCCTCTGCGGCCTCCTCCGCCCCACCTCCGGCACCCTCGTCGCCAACACCTCCGTCCCCCTCCACCAGCTCTCCACTCCCCTCCTCCGCGCCTGGCGCCTCCAGCACGTCGGCCTCATCTTCCAGGACTTCGCCCTCCTCGACTACCTCACTGCCGCCGAAAACTGCCTCCTCCCCGCCCGTTTCCTCAACCTCTCCCCCTCCGCTTGGTCCACTCTCCAAGCCTCCCTCCCCGACCTCGCCGAGCGCCTCGACATCGCCCACCTCCTCCACCGCTCCTCCGCCCACCTCTCCCAGGGCGAACGCCAGCGCGTCGCCATCCTCCGCGCTCTCCTCACCTCTCCCCAACTGATCTTCGCCGACGAACCCACCGCCTCCCTCGACCGCAAACGCCGCGACCAGGCCCTCGCTGTCATCGACGACCACATCCAAAAATCCGGCGCCGCTCTGGTCCTCGTCACCCACGACCCCGAAGTCGCCTCCCGCTACCCCTTCCACCTCAACCTGGAGGACCTCCACGCCCAATGAGCGCCCTCCCTCCAGCCATCCACCTCGCCACCCGCTACCTGCGTCAGCACCCCCTGCAAACCGCCCTCCTCGTCGGCACCCTCAGCCTCCTGCTCTCCCTTCCCCTCGTCCTCCGACTCCTCCTCCACGAAACAGAACACCGCCTCCACCAGCGCGCCCTCTCCACCCCCCTCGTCCTCGGCGCCCGCGCCAGCGCCCTCGACCTCGTCCTCTCCGCTCTCCACTTCCGCCTCCCCCCACCTCCCCACATCACCCTTGCCGATGCTCGGGAAGCCTCTCGCACCGGCCTCGCCACCGTCATCCCCCTCCACATCGGCCACCACGCCCAGAACGCCCCCATCGTCGGCACCGAACTCGACTACTTCTCCTTCCGCCACCTCTCCCTCGCCCAAGGCACCACCTTCCTCCGTCTCGGCGACTGCGTCCTCGGCGCCTCCCTCGCCCAAAGCCGAAACCTCCGCCCCGGCGATTCCCTCATCTCCTCTCCCACCCAGGCCTTCGACCTCGCTGGCGCCTACCCCCTCAAAATGCGCATCACCGGCATCCTCGCCCCCTCCGGCACCCCCGATGACGACGCCGCCTTTGTCGACCTCAAAACCGCCTGGCTCATCGACGGCCTCGCCCACGGCCACGACGACCTCACCCGGGCTCCCTCGGATCAAATCCTCACCCACACCGACACCAACGTCGTCGGCAACGCCTCCGTCCGCCTCTACAACGAAGTCACCCCCTCAAACTTCGCCAGCTTCCACTTCCATGGCGACCCCAAAACCTACCCCCTCACCGCCGCCCTCGTCTTCCCGAATGACCCCAAATCCGACGCCCTCCTCAGCGGACGCTACCAGGAAAAAAAGACCGCTGCAACCCTCCAACTCATCGCCCCCGAAACCTGGATCACCTCTTTGATGTCCACCCTCTTCCGCCTCGAAAGCCTCATCCTCATTCTCCTCATCGCCACCGGAACCGCCGGCCTCCTCATCATCACCCTCGTCTTCGCCCTCTCCTTCCGCCTCCGCCGCCGCGAATTCCAAACCCTCGAAGACCTCGGCATCGCCCCCTCCTCCCTCCTCACCGTCAAACTCTTCGAAATCCTCCTCGTCCTCCTCCTCGCCATCGCCCTCACCGCCTTGACCCTCCCCGCCGCCCACCTCGCCGCCCCCCACCTCGTCCGCTCCATGCTCCACTAGTTATCCTTGCCCATGAAGCTCCACCTCCGCAACCTGACCCTGCCCCTCCGCCACCCCTTCACCACCTCACACGGCACCCTCACCACCCAGCACAACCTCCTCGTCACCCTCGAAGACGAAAACGGCCTCCAAGGCCTCGGCGAAGCCCCCTCCTCCCGCGCCTGGCCCCAATACACCCTCGCCTCCTTCCACACCGCCCTCGAATCCGCCCGCCCCCTCATCGAATCCACCCCCTTCGCGGATCCCGACCACCTCTGGACCCTCCTCGCCCCCCTCCTCAGCCCCCACCCCTTCGCCCTCTGCGCCCTCGACCAGGCCGCCCACGACCTCTGGGGCAAACAACAAAACCAGCCCGTCTGGCAGCTCTGGGGCCTCCCAGACCATCCCCTCCCGCCTACCTCCTACACCATCGGCCTCGACACCATCGACCGCATGGTCGCCAAAATGCGCGAGTTCTCCCCCTGGCCCGTCTACAAAATCAAACTCGGCACCGCTGACGACCTCGCCATCGTCCGCGCCCTCCGCCAGCACACCACCGCCCCCTTCCGCATTGACGCCAACACCGCCTGGACCGTCGACCAAACCCTCGCCCTAGCCTCCGAACTGAAAGCACTCGGCGTCGAATTCATCGAACAACCCCTCCCACGCGACGACTGGACCGGCATGAAACAAGTCCACGCCCACAGTGTCCTCCCCGTCTTCGCCGACGAATCCTGCCAGACCGAATCCGACGTCGACCGCTGCGCCGGTCACTTCACCGGCATCAACATCAAACTCAGCAAAGCCGCCGGCCTCACCCCCGCCCGCCGCATGATCCGCCGAGCCCGCGAACTCGGCCTCCAGATCATGGTCGGCTGCATGAGCGAATCCAGCGTCGGCATCAGCGCCACCGCCCAGCTCCTCCCCCTCCTCGACCACGCCGACATCGACGGCGCCCTCCTCCTCGCCCAGGACATCGCCACCGGCATCACCATCGACCAAGGCATCGTCCACCTCTCCCCCCTCCCCGGCACCGGCGCCCGCCTCCTCTAGCCAAGCAAAACTCCCCCCTTCCATTCCGCATTCCGCAGCCGAGCGGAGCGAGACAGACAGCCTATGGCTGCCCGAAGGGTTGGCACGGAGGTGCCAATCAATCCGCATTCCGCATTCCGCAATCCCCTTGCACCTCCATCCCCCCCTCGCTAATCATCCCACCCCATGAAAATCCTCGTCACAGGCAAAGGCGGTCGCGAACACGCCATCCTCTCCGCTCTCAAAGCCTCCCCCGGCCATCACGAACTTTTCGCCTGCCCCGGCAGCGACGCCATCGAATCCCTCGCCACCCGCGTCCCCGCCACCGACCTCCCCTCCCTCATCGCCTGGATGCAATCCAACGCCATCGACCTCTGCGTCGCCGGTGAAGAATCCTGGCTCGTCCAGGGCGACGGCCTCGCCAACCTCTGCACCACCGCCGGCATCCCCTGCTGGGGCCCCCGCAAAGAATCCGCCCAGCTCGAAGCCTCCAAAATCTTCGCCAAAAAATTCCTCCAACGCCACGCCATCCCCACCGCCGGCTTCAGCGTCGCCACCACCCTCGAAGAAGCCCAGGCCGCCCTCACCACCCTCCCCATCGTCCTCAAATTCGATGGCCTCGCCGCCGGCAAAGGCGTCGCCGTCTGCACCGAACAATCCGAAGCCGAAGCCTTCGTCACCGACGTCCTCGACAAACGCGTCTTCGGCCCTGGCGACCTCCTAATCGAGCAATGCCTCACCGGCCCGGAAATCTCCATCTTCGTCTCCGTCTGTGACGACACCTATCAAATCCTCATGCCCGCCCGCGACTACAAACGCATCGGCGACGCCGACCAGGGCCCGAACACCGGCGGCATGGGCGCCGTCGCCTCCCGCCAGCTCGCCACCCCCGAACTCCTCACCCAGATCGAACACGAAATCGTCCAACCCACCGTCACCGGCCTCATCACCGACGGCCTCCCCTACCGCGGCTTCCTCTACTTCGGCATCATGCTCACGCCGAATGGCCCCCAAGTCCTCGAGTACAACTGCCGCTTCGGCGACCCCGAAGCCGAAGCCGTCCTCCCCATGGTCCAGGGCGACTTCGCCTCCTACGTCTTCGCCGCCGCCAAAGGCGAACTGAACCCCGACCTCATCCACTTCAAAGAAGGCTGGAGCATCTGCCTCATCTCCGCCTCCGCCGGCTACCCCGCCACCTCCCGCTCCGGCGACCTCATCACCGGCCTCGATCAAGTCCCGCAGACCGCCCAAGTCTTCCACTGCGGCACCCGCAAAAACCCCAACGGCCACTACGAAACCAACGGCGGCCGCGTCCTCGCCGTCGTCGCCCAAGCCCCCACCCGCGAAGCCGCCCGCGACGCCGCCTACGCCGCCACCCACCCCATCACCTTCCCCGGCCTCCAACGCCGCACCGACATCGCCACCCTCCACTTCGATTAGTCCCTCCCCCCAAGGAGTGACGGCTTCTAGCCGTCACCATCCCATCTCCTGAAATCCCCTGTGCCCCGAGCCCGAACCCTGCAGTTCCACAAAATCCCATGTGCGTTCTCAGAGTATCAAGCCGACGGAAAACACTGACAGACTTTCTGTCGGAATCTCAGATTCCCCATTACGACGCCCACGATAAAAACACACCGCAAACGTTGGTCCGCGAGAAGGGAAAGCCATTTGGTTATTCGGGATTCAAATCCTCAGTCAGTGAGAAGGAATGGGATGATCTCCCCGGGCAGATTGCAGATGCGATTAGGTTCCTTCAGCGATACAAATCAGATCTGAAGCAACTACGTGACGAATACAAAGTGCGAGACCTGACTCTCGACTTCCCCTATTACCTTCGCATCGGAACAAACAACGTGGTGGTGCAATTCGATTTCCTGCCTCCAAAACTGATTGTCCTTGCCGGCGAACTAGGCATCGGAATTGAACTTTCCCTCTAC
>JAIYDW010000127.1 GCA_027487315.1 Verrucomicrobiaceae bacterium
ATGGTGCGCGGTGCAGGGTTCGAACCTGCGACCCCTGCCGTGTGAAGGCAATGCTCTACCGCTGAGCTAACCGCGCGAAGAATCGGGCCGCAATGGTAGGCGGAGGCGGGGGTTTGACAAGGGAAACTTTTCTGGCCGCAAGGGGAAAGGGTGTGCTAGATTGCGAGGAATGAGTTCTGCCAACGACTGTGCTGTGTTTGTCCGTGAGAGGGAGAGTCATGGGTTGGTGCGGGTGGCGGCGGTGTGTCCGGAACTGAAGTTGGGGAATGTGGAGGCGAATGTGGCGTTGATGGTGGAGGCAGCGCGCGGGGTGGTTTTGGAGCAGGGGGCGCGGGTGGTGGTGCTGCCGGAGTTGGGGTTGACGGGGTATTCGTGCGGGGATTTGTTTTATCAGAAGGCGTTGTTGGATGCGGCGATGCGGGGGTTGAGTTTGGTGGCGGATGCGACAGCGGGGTGGCCGGCTTTGGTGATGGTGGGGCTGCCGTGGGTGGTGCGGGACCGGCTTTACAATGTGGCGGCGGTTCTGGCTAGGGGACGGGTTGTCGGGGTGGTGCCGAAGACGTTTTTGCCGAATGCGAATGAGTTCTATGAGCGGCGGTGGTTTTCGCCGGCGGGCACGGTGGTGGATGAGATGGTGAGTTGGGATGGGGAGATGGTGCCGTTTGGGACGGATTTGCTGTTTGAAGTGGAGGATGTGGCGGGGTTGCGTGTGGGGGTGGAAATTTGCGAGGATCTGTGGGCGGTGGTGCCGCCTTCGAGTGCGGCGGCGCTGGCGGGGGCGACGGTGTTGGTGAATTTGTCGGCGAGTGACGAGGTGCTGGGGAAGGCGCGGTATCGGCGGGAGTTGGTGGCGCAGCAGTCGGCGCGGTGTTTGGCGGCTTATGTTTATGCGGGAGCGGGGGCGGGTGAGTCATCGACGGATGTGGTTTACTCGGGGCATTGTTTGGTGGCGGAGAACGGCGTGGTGCTGGCGGAGTCGGAGCGATTTGGGTTTGGGGCGACTGCGGCGGTGGCGGATGTGGATTTGCAGTGGCTGGGGCATGACCGGCTGCATGCGACGAGTTTTCGGGATGATGAGACGGTGGCGGTGTTTCGGACGGTGAAGGTTTGTTTGGGGGCGGTGAGGGGTGACGGGAAGCTGATGAGGGAGGTGGCTGCGCGGCCGTTTGTGCCGGGGGCGAAGGGGGATCGGCGGGCGGTGTGTGAGGAGATTTTTGCGATTCAATCGACGGGGCTGGCGCGGAGGTTGATGGCGGCGCGGGCGAAGTCGGCGGTGATTGGATTGTCGGGGGGATTGGATTCGACGCTGGCTTTGCTGGTGATGTTGAAGGGGTTGGAGCGGGCGGGATTGCCGAGGTCGATGGCGTTGGCGGTGACGATGCCGGGATTTGGGACGAGCGGGCGCACGCGGTCGAATGCGGAGAAGCTGGCGGAGGCGCTGGGGGTGACGTTGCGGACGGTGCCGATTGGGGCGGCGGTGAAGCAGCATTTTGCGGACATCGGGCATCCGGAGGGGCAACACGATGTGGTGTTTGAGAATGCGCAGGCGCGGGAGCGGACGCAGGTGCTGATGGATCTAGCGAATCAGACGGGTGGGCTGGTGGTGGGGACGGGGGATTTGTCAGAGTCGGCGCTGGGGTGGTGCACGTTCAATGGTGATCACATGTCGATGTATCATGTGAATGCGGGGGTGCCGAAGACGCTGGTGCGGTATCTGATCGAGTGGTGCGCGGAGGAGTTGTATGCGAAGGAGGCGGGGGAAGTGTTGTTCGACATCGCTGACACGCCGATTTCACCGGAGTTGTTGCCGTTGGATGCGGAGGGTGGGATCGAGCAGAAGACGGAGGATGTGGTGGGGCCGTATGAGCTGCATGACTTCTTTTTGTATCATGTGGTGCGGCATGGGAGTTCGCGGGAGAAGGTTTTGTTTTTGGCGAAGCAGGCGTTTGTGGGGACCGAGTATGAGGGGGTGATTGAGCGGTGGTTGGAGGTGTTTTTGAAGCGCTTTGCGACGCAGCAGTTCAAGCGTTCGGTGATGCCGGACGGGCCGAAGGTGGGGTCGGTGGCGCTTTCACCGCGGGGGGACTGGCGGATGCCGAGTGACTGGATGGGAAGTGTGGGATAGACGTTTTGTCTTGCCAATGGAAGGTTGGATTTGATACAACGGGGTCCCTTTGGGTGGTGTCTGCGACTGTTTGGCCAGGATTGTTTATTTTCCGATTCAGCGGTGCTGATTTGGGCAATAGGCAGGCCTTCTCTAACAGATGGCATTTGAAATCGTCATAGAGGTTAGCCTGACCTATTCATGAAACTCTACTACGACTTGCTGCAAACCCGCATTGGCGGCGTTGGGCTGGTTTTGAAAGGCATCGAGCATTTACCAATGCGCTCAGCCTTTCAAAACGGCGCCCGCCTGGCCAACGAGGGCTTTCGCAACGTCTCGCAACGACTTTCATGAATAGGTCAGGCTAGGTCCAACCAACCTGCATTCAACCGTGCGTTATCGAGTCTCCATCTTTCTTGGCGTCGTTTTTTCGGCGGTTTTGTTTGTGTTCTTGGGTGGTGGGCCGGGCAGAGGGAAGCTAGACGTGTTAATACCTGAGGGAATGACGGGGAGTGGGTTGGCGCGGTTGCCGGATCTGCCAGGGGGGCAGAAACAGAAAGAGGCGGGTGAAGTGTCGGGGGATGTGGTGTCGGGATTTTCGGAGTGGACGGCCCGTTATTTGGGAGTGGGAGAAGGGGAGAGGGAGGTATTGGTCGCGGAAGGGATGAAATGGGCGGAGGCGAGGAGGAGTGTTTTCAAGGAGTTGATTCGTCGGGATCCGAGGGGGGCGATTGAGCAGGCGGTGCCGATGGTGGTGAGGCAGAAGTTGCCGGCGAGCGTGGTGGGGTTGCTTGAGCAGCGGGTGAATGGGAAAGGGGAATTGAGTTTGAGGATGGGGGTGCCGATGAATGGGAAGGGATCGAATGAGAACATGGTGAAGTATCGGAAAGCGATCATGGAGGGCGGCAGGGCGTATAACGCGCATGTTTATGGGCGCCGGGAAATGGTGACGAGGAGCATTTCCGGGTTACCGCTGAACGGGGTGGCGATGGACGCGGAGTTTGCGGTGAGTGAGTGGCCTTCGCGGAGGTTGGAGGTGGGTGAGGTGCCGCCTGCGGGTAAGGAAGCGGTGGTGGATTGTCCGATTTCAGGGAAGCAGGTGTTTGAGGATGCGCAGGTGATTGCGGAGGTGATCACGGATCAGACACCGGCCGTGGAGATGCCGGATCAGGTGGTGTATTTTTGCGATGGGGCCCACATCATGAGCTACAACGACGCGTTGTTGCTGGCGGAAGGGGGAACGGGACCGGCGATTGGATACACGGGGATTCTGCCGAGTGCGCCGACGCCGTCATTGGGAGTGATTCGTGTGCTGGCGATTCCGATGACGTTTGCGGATCAGAATGCGGCACCGGCGACGGAAGCGACGTTGTATGCGACCCTGAGGGATGTGAGCCAGTATTACTCGAGGTCATCGTATGGGAGGTTAACGTTGATTGCGACGGTGACGCCGTTGGTGAAATTGCCGTACAACGAGGCGTGGTACATCAATCGAGATACGAGCAATGGCGGTGATATTGATGGGGAGGGACGGGAGCATCAGCATGCGCGGGAGGAGGCGAGGAAGTTAGGTTATGACTCAAACGACTTTGATAACATTTGCGTTCGTCTTCAGGGGGGGCCCGGATCGTTTGGGGGATTGGCGACGGTGCCGGGGAATACGGTTTGGTTGAGGACGGACAGTGCGGGTACGTGGGCGCATGAGATTGGTCACTCGTTTGGTCTGCTGCATGCCAATTTTTGGGAGACGGGTGGAACAAGCAGCATTGGCAGCGGGGGTAACGATGAGTACGGGCACAGCTATGACGTTATTGGCACAAGCGGGTCATTTCCGAATGGGCACTACAATGTGCAGGGGAAGAATCAGATTCGATGGTTGACGGATCCGTTCACGGAAATGGTGACATCGAGTGGGCAATATCGAATCTATGCGCAGGACACGGGAGTGTTAGATCCTTCACGACGTTATGCGCTAAGATTGGTGAAGGATGCGCAGCGAACGTATTGGGGGGAAGTGAGGTCGTTGTTTGAGTCAGTGCCATGGATCAAGAACGGGTTGATGCTGGGGTGGCGTTTTCCGAATGCGAGTGGGAGCAATCTGCAGCTTTTGGACACCACGCCGGGGTCGCCCTTTTTGAAGGAGGACGCACCGATCTCCCTTGGGAACACCTTTTCGGACACGGAGTCCGACATTCACATGACAACGGTGGCTGTGAATGACAATCCGAGGTATGTGGACGTGCAGGTCAATCTTGGGAGTTTTCCTGGGAACCAGCGTCCCACAATGACGTTGGCAGCCTCGGCTGAGAGTGTGCCGGTTGGAGCCACGGTGACGTTTACGGCGACGGCGGCAGATGGTGATGGGGATGTGTTAGCGTATGGGTGGCAGCATTTTGGCGATACATCAGTGAAGATTGTGTCGCCCAATGCACCGGTGATTACGCGCACATTCAGCACGGCGGGTTCGTATGTGGTGAGTTGCACGGTGAGTGACATGAAGGGGGGGACGGTGACGCGGAATCAATTGGTTCGAGTGGGAGATGGAGGCGGGCGTTTCACGATTCGAGGGCAGGTGTTGAAGGGCGGGCAAGGGCTGCAGGATGTGGTTGTGACGGCGAATGGGAGCAACGGGGTCGTGACGGATGCGGATGGGAGGTACATCATCCCCAATTTGACGGCGACCACCTATGCGGTGACGCCACTGCTTTTTGGTTATGATTTTGACGAGCAATTCAACAATCCGGTCACTGTGGGTCCGCATTTTGAGCGGGCGGACTTTGTGGCGACGGCCCAGCCGGTGGTGTCGATCAATGCGCCGACGCCGACTGCGAACGAGCTGGCTCCGGTGACGACAGGGATGTTTCGTCTGACACGCGTGGGTGACACGTCGCAGAGTTTGAGTGTGAATGTGAATGTGGCGCAAGGGACAGCGACAAAAGGAACGGACTACAGCTTCTCGCCTGATTATGTGAGTGCGTCTCAGGGGTTCAATACGTTCACGATTCCGGCGGGGGTTGCGACGCGGAATGTGACGGTGACACCGCTAGCGGACACGGCCCAGGAGGGGCCGGAAACTATTGTGCTGCAGCTTGGGCCGGGCAATGGCTACGTGTTGAACGGGTCATCGGTGGCGACGGTGGTTCTGAACGATGATGATACGGCGCTTCCGAAGGTGTCGGTGGTGGCGACGCGGGATCGGGTGACAGAAAATGGGGCACAGCCGGGTGTTTTTACGGTGTCTCGGACGGGGAGTACGGCGGCGGCGTTGACGTTGAATTTCTCGGTGGGAGGGACAGCGAGTTCGGGTTCGGATTTTACGGCGGTCGGAGCGAATGTGGTGTTTCCGATCGGAGCGTCGACGGCGGTGGTGAATGTGAGTCCGATTAATGATGCGATTTCGGAGTCGCTTGAGACGGTGGTGTTAACGCTCAACAACAATGCCAACTATGTGAGGGATTCGACGATGACATCGGCGACGATTCAGATTGATGATGACGACACGCAGGTGGTGACGATGGCGGTGACTGATGCATCGGCACGTGAGGTGGATTTGAGTGTGAGTGGAGCGAGGGCGGATACCGGGACGTTTGTGGTCAGTCGGAGTGGCGATGTGTCGGCGCCTTTGCGGGTTTTTTATTCGTTCTCTGGAACGAACGGCAGCGGGGTGATGGCGTTGCATGGGGTGGACTTTGAGGCGCTTTCAGGATCGATTGAGATTCCGGCGGGGCAGACGCAGGCGAGTGTGACGGTGGTGCCGCGATTTGATGAACTGGGCGAGGGTCCGGAGCAGGCGGTGATGTATTTGAGTGCAGCGAGCACGAACTACGTGGTGGGAGGAGTGAATGGAGCGACCGTGACGATCAATGATCGAGTGGGGGATTTGCCTTATGTGGGGGTGGAGGTCATAGCGACTAACGGAGGGACGACTCATGCGATTGAAGGCGGGGTGTCGGTCGCGTTTCGGATCACCGTGCGAGGTGGGACGGGCACGGGTAATTTGGCGGTGAACTATGGGCTGACGGGGACGGCGGTGGCTGGGGACTACACGGTTGGTGGGGCGGGCAACACAGCAACGGGGACGACGATTGCCTTGAACAATGGAGCGACTGTGACCAAGGATGTGACGATCACTGCTAACAACGATACGGCGGCGGAAGATTTGGAGTCGTTGGTGCTCACGCTCGAGGCAGGCAGCTACACGACGTACGCGCCGAGTGCTTCGGCGATGATGTGGGTGAGGGATACGGACAATACGAACACGGTCTTTGTGACCACCCAGGTGGGGACGAGCGGGAGTGTGACGATAACGGAAGGAGCGACGACGTCTCCGGTGAAGTTTTATGTTTCGCGAACAGGGAGCACGGCGGCGGCTTTGAACGTGAATTACACCCTGGGAGGGACGGCGACAAGTGGGAGTGATTTTACGGCGTTGAGTGGGAGTGTGACGATCACGGCAGGATCGTTGGGGGCGGATGTGTCGGTAGCGGTGATCAATGACACGGTGTTTGAGGGGACGGAGAAAATCACGTTTGAATTTGCGGAGGGAGGGTATTCACGCGGGCCAGGGGCGTTTATGAATGTGGCAGACAATGAGACGAGTGCGCAGACGGTGGCTTTTGTTGGCGGAAGTGCGGTGGGGGCGGAGAGTGTGACGACGGTGAATGTGCCGGTGAGGTTGGCGAGTGCGGCGACAACGCCGGTGACGGTGGAGTATTTGGCGGACACCGGAAGTCGATCCTCATCGACGGTCACCGCGACTGTGCAAGCGCTGCCTTATTGGGTGCGATTGCGACGGGTGGGGAATGTGTTTACAGCGGCTCATTCGCCGGATGGGACGACCTGGACTGCCATCGGCGCGGCGAGAACGATGGCCTTGCCGGCGACCGTGCTGGCGGGTCTTGCGGTTTGCGCGCGGAGTGACAGTTCGACGACGACGGCGACGTTTGACAGCGTGTCGTTGACCGGAGCGCCGACTTTGGAAGGTCGGACGGTGGGTTTTGTGAATTCGCAGGGAACGGACAGTGTAACCGGTGGCGTTTTCCGAGTGACAGCGTCGGGGGCGCAAATTGGGGGGACAGAGGACGAGTGTCATTTTGTATCGGCACCTGTGAGCGGTGACTTCACCCTTGTGGCGCGGGTGCTTTCTCAGAGTGGGGGGGCTGCCGATGCGCAGGCTGGGGTGATGATTCGTGAGAGTGTGAATTACCGAACCCGCAGTCTTTATCTGGGAAATGTGGCGAATGCGGATGCGGAATTCATATTCAGAGAGACTTCGGTGTCGACGGCGATTGGCATGGGGATCGACCACAGTTTGGCGGAAGGGGTTTTGACTTTTGGGATTGGCGAGCAAACGAAGGACATCACGTTTGGGGTAACCAATGATTCGATCGTTGAGCCTAATGACAATGTGACGATTGTGCTGCGGAATGCGAATGGGGCGCAGTTGGGATCGCCGGTTCAATTCACTTATACCATTGCGGATGACGATTTGTTTGATCCGAATCCGTATGTGGGATTTTCCCGCGGGACGAGCAGTGTTTTGGAGAGTGAAGGGGAGGTGAGCCTGGTGGTGAGTCGTTCGAATTCGAGTGCGGGTGTTGCTACGGTGGATTTTGCGGTGACCGGGGGTACGGCGGCAGGAGGAGGTGTGGATTTCACGTTGGACAGTGGCACGCTGAGCTTTGCCTCGGGGGAGACGGTCAAATCGATTCCGGTGACCCTGGTTGATGATGCGCTCGTGGACGTGGGCGAGACCCTCATTGTCACGCTATCGAATCCGCAGGGATTGCAACTTAGCAGCATCGGCGTTCATACGATGACGATCACGGACAATGACTTGCCGGTGGTGAACATCACGGCGACTGGTGCGATGGCGACGGAGGGAGGTGATAGTGGGCAGTTCATCGTGACGCGGACGGGTGCTACGACAGCGGCGTTGAATGTCACTTTGGCGCGGAGTGGGACGGCGACTGACGCGACGGATTATGCGTCGATTGGGGCGGCAACGCCTTTTACGCTGACGATCCCGGCTGGATCCAGTAGTGCGAGCGTCACGATTGCGCCGGTGAATGACACGAGCAATGAAGGGACCGAGACCGTCATCTTGGGGGTGAACTCGAATGCGAGCTATGTGGTGGGTGCGTCGAGCACGGCGACGGTGACGCTTCTGGACAATGATCGGAGCACGGTGACGATTTTGGCGAACGATGCCCTAGCGGCTGAAGGTGGGGGGACGGGTCAGTTTACGGTGACGCGAACGGCACCGACGACAGGAACGCTGACGGTCAACCTGGCAATCGCCGGGACAGCGATCAATACGACCGACTATGCGACGGTTGCGACGACGGTGAGTTTCACAGCGGGACAGGCGACCCGGACGGTTTCAATCACGCCGGTGAATGACTCGGCCATTGAGGGTGATGAGTTGGTGACGCTCTCGTTGGCGAGTGGGGGCTACGACATTGGAAGTCCTTCCTTTGACTCCGTGACGGTCAGTGACAACGATGCGGCGCCGACGTTGTACATCAGCAGTCCGAGTTTGCAGGGGTCGCTGGTTTCAATGGGCAACGGGGTGATTTTGAGCGCGGTGATCACGGATGATGGTCTGCCTACGGCGGTGACTCAGAGTTGGACGCAAGTGAGCGGGCCGGTGGCGGCGGTGATTGAGTCACCGCAGGCGGCGACGACGGCGGTCAGTTTCGCCGGGGAAGGAAGTTACACGTTTCGGATTACGGCCACCGATTCTGCGTTCACGGTAAGCGATGAGGTCACGGTGGTGGTGGGCAATAGTTTGGTGGTTTCGGATTGGATCACCCAGGACCTGGGTCCGGCGGTGAGTCGGCGTGGGCAGGGCGTGGTGTATGGGGGAAATTTTTCAGTCACTGGAACAGGGGCGGGGTATGCGGCTACTGCGAACGATCAGGCGCATGTGATGGTGAGGCAGGCATCCGGGGATGGGAGTGTGGTGGCGCGTTTGACGGGGTTGACAGTGACGACGGCGCTTTCGGGAGTGACGATTCGGGATTCGATGTTGCGGGCCGGGCAGCGAGCGGTTTTGGGTTACATTCCCGGGACGGGGTTGCAGTTTCGGGCGCGAACGGCAGCGGGGAATGATGCGGTGGTGGCGTCGCAGACGGGGTTGAGTTTGCCATTGTGGCTGAAGCTGGAGCGCAACTCGGTGACGGATGCGATCACGGCGTCTTATGCGGCGGATGTGGCGGGGGCGCCGGGAACTTGGACGCAGCTCGGGGCGAGCACGGTTGTCGCCATGGATACGCAGGCGCACTATGGACTGACGACGACGAACAACGGCACGGGTGGTCGGGCCACCGGGACGTTTGACAACGTGACACTGACTCCGGCAACGGTTGGGCCTGCGCTTTTGAGTGAGGATGCGACGACAACGCCGGCGTCTGCGGGGAGCGGATCATTGGCTGGGAGCACCTACACGGTGGTGGGCAGCACGAGTGGCTTTTACCATGGATGGCAGTATACGGGAGACATGGTAGTGACGGCACGGTTGGTGAGCTTCAGTTCGGGAGCTGGCAGTGCGATCGGGGGGATACGATTGGCAGAGAGCATGGAGAATGGAGGGCAAGTTCATGTGGGGCGCATTCCGACCTCAGCGTATGATGGCTACACGTGGAGGAGTTTGGCGGCGGGAGGGACAGCGGGGCTCCCTAGTGGGATTTCCTCGGGGAACTGGATTCGGGTGATTCGCAATGGCAGTCGTGTCACCGCCTTTCGGGCTTCGGATTCGGGGGGATCACCGGGGACATGGACTCAGATTGGGCAGCCACAGACGGTGGTGATGACGGCGCCGGTGTTTGTGGGGTTCTTTGTGAACAATGCCACGGGGGTGGGGATGAACACGTGCACCTTTAGCAATCTGAGCATCCTTCCGTTGAATAAAGCGCCGGTGGTGGGAATTGCCAGTGTTGCAAGCTGGCCGTTGAGTCCGATCCCGTTGAACGGCACGGTGGCGGATGACAATGCGCCGACACCGACAGCCTTGACGAGCCAATGGAGCCGGGTGAGTGGGGCGGGGACGGTGACGTTTGGAAACGCGGCGGCGCCTGTGACGACGGCGACTTTGTCTCAAGCGGGGTCTTACACGCTGCGTTTGACGGCGGATGATGGGGCGATGAAGAGTTTTGCTAATTTGGCTTTCACGGGTTACACGGCTCCATTTGAGGTCTGGCAGGGGCAGAACTGGAGTGCAGGAGGGGGAGTGAATGACCCAAGGGCGCCACTGACATTGGATCCAGATTTGGACGGGCAGGCGAACCTGCTGGAGTATGCGTTTGGCACGAGTCCGATGAGCAGCGGGCCGGGGGCGGTGATTTTTGATCGAGCGACGGTCTCAACGAATCAGTTTTTAAGGATTCGGGTTCCGAAGAATCCGGCAGCCACCGATGTGGTGTATGAGGTGCAGGCGACGAGTGATCTTTCCACTCCTGCGAGTTGGAGCAGTGCCGGGTTGGTGGTTGAGGTCAACTCGAGTTCTGAACTGAGGGTGAGGGATTCGGTGCCGATGGGTGGTGGGGTGAGGCGATTCATGCGGGTGGTGGTGAGGCGGTTGTGAGGAGACTTCTGGCCGAGGTTGAAGAATGGATTGGCGTGTGGTGATGAACTGGCTATAAACTTTCCCTTATGCACGACTCCCGCGTTGATCAGCTTGCCCGCCAACTTGTCCGTTACTCCACCCAGGTGAAGAAGGGGGACCGGGTTTGGATTGATTGCTTTGATGTGCCGAACTATGTGGCGGTGGCGCTGATTCGGGCGGTGGTGGAGGCGAAGGGGCTGCCAGTGGTGAAGCTGCATGACACGCTGGTGAGCCGGGAGCTGATGATTCATGCGAGCGAGGAGCAGTATGATGTTCTGGCGAAGAACAATCTGGATTTGATGAAGGAGATGGACTGCTACATCGCGGTGCGCGGCAGTCACAACATCACGGAGAATTCGGATGTGCCGGCGAAGCAGATGCAGATGGTGATGGCGAAGATGCGGCCGTTCATGAACGAGCGGGTGAACAACACGCGCTGGTGCGTGCTGCGGTGGCCGACGTCGTCGATGGCGCAGCAGGCGGGGATGAGCACGCCGGCGTTTGAGGATTTCTTCTTCAAGGTGTGTTTGCTGGATTACGCGGCTTTGATTCCGGCGATGACGGCGCTGAAGAAGCTGATGGACAAGACCAAGGAGGTGCACATCACGGGGCCGGGGACGGATTTGAAGTTCAGCTTGAAGGGCTTGAAGGCGATTGCCTGCGGTGGGAAACACAACATTCCGGATGGTGAGTGCTTCAGCGCGCCGGTGAAGGACTCTGTGGAGGGGGTGATCAGTTACAACGCGCCGACGATTTATCAGGGGATTGCGTTCGACAATGTGAAGCTGGAGTTCAGCAAAGGGAAGATCATCAACGCAACGGCGAACAATACGGAGGCGATCAACAAGATTTTTGATTCGGATGAAGGCGCGCGGTACATCGGGGAGTTTGCGATCGGTTTCAATCGGGAGATCCGGGAGCCGATGCGGGACATCTTGTTTGATGAGAAGATTGCGGGGTCGTTTCACTTCACTCCGGGGCAAGCGTATGAGGGGATCGCGGACAACGGGAATCGGAGTCAGGTGCACTGGGATTTGGTGTGCATTCAGCGGCCGGACTATGGCGGTGGGGAGATCCGCTTTGATGGAAAGGTGATCCGGAAGGATGGGAAGTTTGTGGTGCCGGAGTTGAAGGCGTTGAATTGAGGTGGCTTCTGGGGGGGATTTTGGCAAGGCGCTTTGGGGGGTGATGCCTGATGTGGGAGGGTAGATGGCAGAGGGCGGAGGGGCTCACACTAAGGCACTAAGGCACGGAGGGGTGGGGAGCGTTGGACGTTGAACTTTGAAAGGGATTGGTGGTGGGGGGGTAATGGAAAGGGGGGATGAGGGTTTGGCACCGCGAGAGATTGAAGGGCCGCAGAGAGGGGAGAAGTTTTTGGTACGACTTTGCGGGGTTGTGGTACGACAGGACGTCGTTGTCGTGTGACAACGGGCTGATGTGGGAGCGCGGCGTGGGGTTGGGGTACGACAGGATGGCGTTGGGGTACGACAACGGGGGATGTGGTACGACAGGGTGGGGGAGTCGTACGACTGGGACGCGCTTCGGGTGGGGTTGTGCGTTTGGTTTTTTGGGGTTTTTGGGGGAGTGATCAGTCGTGAGTGGTTGGGGGAATGGGGGGCAGGTCGGGAGACCTGCTGGCCGTTGACAGGTCGGGAGACCTGTCCTCCGGGGGGGCGGTCGATATTGGGGGGGAGTTTGGGGAAAACGTTGCTTTTTTTGGGGGGGATTTGGGGTAGGGGGGTGGGCGGGCTTGATAACTGCTTACACGATTGTTTTTTTATGATGAAGACTTGGGCGTTTTTGATGGGTGTTTTTGGGGTGCTTTTGGCGGTGCCGGCGGGTGCGGTGATCATTGGTGTGGAGACGTTTGAATATGCGGATGGGGCGATTGCTGATAGGAGTGGGGGCACGTTTTGGAACTGGAAGAACCGCAACCCAGCCGGGCGGACATTTGGCACTTCAGATTGGGATAATTCGCTGAATGCGCCTACTGTCACCTCCAGTCGTCTATTCACGCAGAACAGCAGTGCGCAGCGCGAGTATAATGGTCCAGGCGAGGGGGCGTCCATCGAAACGGATGCGGGGTTGGGGGCGATAAGTGCCTTCAATAACGGCCCGATCTCCTTCGCGTCGAAGGTAGTTTATTACCGAGTTACTGTCACGACGGGAGATACTCTACCGGATTCTTTTGGCATCAGCACGCAGGACTTTGGCACGAAGAGAGTGACCTTTGGTTTGCGGCCTAATGACACGGCTTTAGGGATTAAAGAAGTGAGCGGCGGCCACAGTAATTCCGGGACGGTAGTCGAAACTAACACCACCTACATTCTGGTTGCGAAATTGGACTTTGGCAATGGCGTCGTCGGAACCGCTAGCCTTTTTATCAATCCCATCTTGAACGCAGGCGAGCCTGCGCCCCAGGTCACACGTGCCTTTGACGCCACACTCTGGAGCAATGCGGTTGACCTCTCTAGCGGCAGCGGCGGTTCCGCGGTGGCGTGGGACGACCTCGTTGTGGCCACGACCTGGGATGAACTTGGCACGGAGGTCACCACCGAGGACGATGAAGATGACGGTGCCGCCTCTTTGACCGCCGCAGGGGATATCTCCCTGCGGGAGGCGGTGAGATATTCCCCCACTGGCAGCCTCATCACCTTTGCCTCGGGTCTTTCCGGGAAAACCATCACGCTCACCCATGCCGACGGCGACATGGAAATCCCTGGAGCCCTCACCATCGATGCTAGTGCCCTGCCCGGCGGCCTCACCGTGAGCGGAAACAACACTTCGCGGCATTTCGTTGTTGCGTCCGGAAGATCCCTCACTTTGCGCGGCCTGACCCTCACCGGAGGAAATGGCACTGGGACTGGAATCAGCAACAACCTCGGCGGCGCGATCAACAACAACGGCACATTAATCCTGACGCAGTGCACCCTCTCCGGCAATTCCGCCAGCCAATCTGGCGGCGCGATTCACAACAGCGGTGGCGGCCTGAGGCTGACGCAGTGCACGCTCTCCGGCAATTCCGCTAGCCAATCTGGCGGCGCAATTCTCAGCGCTATTGGCAGCGTCCTGACGCTGACACAGTGCACCTTTTCCAGCAATTCCAGCAGCTTCGACGGCGGCGCAATACACAACGGCGACAGCATGAATCTGACGCAGTGCACGCTCTCCGGCAATTCTGCCAGCCGATTCGGCGGCGCGATTTTCAACGCCAGCCTAGGCAACCTGGAGCTGACCAACAGCATCGTCGCCGGTAACACCCACGCCGGAGCTGGCAGCGGTGCGGATATCTACAATCAAGACACCGTCACCGTCGCCGGGGCGAACCTTGTGCAGTCGCTCTTGACCGCCGCCCCTTTCGGCGGCGGCAGCGTGAGTGGGAGTGGCACGATCAGCACCGCTGATCCCAAGCTCTCCCCCCTCGGTTTCTTCGGTGGGCCGGTGCAGACGATGCACCCGCTCATCGGTTCTGCGGCCATTGATGCGGCGGGCGCCACCGATCCCGGCGGGACGGATGCGCGGGGGTTTCCGAGGTTTGTGGATGGGGACAGCACCAGCGCCGGAGCGCAGCTCGACATTGGAGCCGTGGAAGCCGGGCCGTTGTTCACCGTTACAAACAACGCTCCCAGCGGCAGCGACACCCTTCGCGAAAAAATCGGTTTCGCTGCGACTACAGTCGGAGCACGTATCGGCTTTGCCACCGCCAGTTTCCCCGCCCAGACCATCAACCTCGGAGGCACGGAACTTTTTGTATTCGCCAATACAAACGGCCTCTTCATCGACGCTTCAAACATCCCCAGTGCAGGCGTCACGGTTTCCGGCAACAACGCCAGCCGCGTCTTCAATATCCCCGCCACCGCCAACGTGACCATTCACTCGTTGAAGATCGTGAACGGGCAAACGGCCCTCGACGAATACGGTGGCGGCATCCGGAACGAAGGCACCTGCAACCTGTTTTTCTCCACGCTGCGCGATAACATAGGCGGCGACTTCGCCATCGGCGGTACTGGCTTCGTCGCCGCAAGTGGTGGCGGCGGCGGCATAGCCAACTTCGGCACCTGCACGGTTTACGCCTGCACGCTCAGCGGAAACCGCTCCTCAACTGGCGCAGGCATCTACAACACGGGCATCTGCTCGGCAATCTCCTCCACCTTCAGCGGAAACTGGGCGTCTTTTGCCGGTGGCGGCGGGGGTGCCATCTGGAACAACGGCACCTGCGAGGTGAAATCGTCCACCCTCAGCGGAAATTCGGCTGCCGATTCCTTGGTTGGGACCGGCTTTGGAGGCGGCATCCGGAACTTTGGAGTCTGCAGAGTGTTTTCCAGCACCGTCAGTGGAAACTCGGCTCTTGAGGGTGGAGGCGGCATCATGCAGAACGGCGGCACCTGCTTCCTCGGTTCCAGCATCGTCAGTGATAACACGGCACCTGTAGGCCCGCAAATTGACGGAGGAGTGGGCTTGATTCAGAGTTCGAGCAATTTAATCGGTGGTAATGCCCTCCTTGCGCCTCTCGGCGAGTATGGCGGCCCGACGCCGACCATGCCGCCGCTGCTTGGCAGCCCGGCCATTGATGCCGCAGGGCCGGTTAACGAGGTGCAGCAAATCAGCACAGGTGCTATCCCAGTCGTCTTCACGCTCTCATTTAATGGGGCCACGACGATTGCACTCAACCAATTCCTCTCCGCAACCGATGTGCAAAATGCGCTGCAGAACCTTGGCACGATCGGCGCGGGGAATGTCACGGTGGAGAAAACCAACAACCAAGTGAATGACACTTTCTTTAGAATCACTTTTGTCGGTGCTCGCGGAGTTTTTAATCAACCTCTCCTCATTAGCAGCAACTCAGCCGCCGGGATTACTACCGTGCGGGATGGCAGTCCTGGTAGCCTCCTCCGCACCGACCAGCGAGGTTTTGCCCGCCCACTGGATGGCGATGGCAATGGCAGCGCGCTGCCCGACCTCGGTGCGGTTGAGACGAACGGTGCCATCGTGACGACTGTGGCCGATACGGGGGTCGGTTCCCTCCGCGCCGCGCTTGCGGGAGTCGCCGCCCTACCTGGACCGGATACGATTCTTTTTGCCCCTGGTCTGAGCGGCGAGACCATCATCCTCGCCAGCGAACTCGTCATCAATGACACGGACGGTGTCATCATTGATGCGACCGCGCTGACCGGAGGCCTGACGATTGATGGGGGCAGTGGAACGAACCGCCTTTTCTTTGTGAGCGGCGGCAGGTCGCTCACGCTGCGCGGCCTCACCCTCACCGGGGGAAATGGTGCAGACCCGTTGGGCAACAACGGGTCGGGCGGCGCGATAACCAACGACGGCGGCACCCTGACGCTGACGCAGTGCACCCTCTCCGGCAATTCCGCCAGCAACCTAGGCGGCGCGATCTTGAACAACGGTGGCACCCTGACGCTGACGCAGTGCACCCTCTTTGGCAATTCCGCCAGCGTCGTGGGCGGCGCGATTGAAAACAACGGCACCCTGACGCTGACGCAGTGCACCGTCGCGGGTAACTCCGCCGGCGCCGGCGGCGGTGCGATTAGCAACACCGGGACCCTGACGATGATGCAGTGCACGCTCTCGGGTAATTCCGCCGGCGCCGGCGGCGCGATTTTTAACTCCTCGATTTTTAACTCCTCCATCGATGCCGAGCTGACGCTGACGCAGTGCACCCTCTCGGGTAATTCCGCCGGCTTCGAGGGCGGCGCGATTCTCAATGACATCGAGAGCACCCTGGCGCTGAATGACACCATCATTGCGGGAAATACGGCGCCCACCGGCCCTGATGTTTACAACGTTAGTGGCACCATCACCCCTACCGGCGTGAACCTGATCGGTGATACGGCAGGTTCCACCCTTAGCCCAGGGGAGGCGATTCGGGTGGGTGATGCGAAGCTGTTGCCACTGGGGACGTATGGCGGCCCCACGCAGACCATGCCGCCGCTGCCCGGCAGCCCGGCGATTGATGGGGCTGGTTCCACGTCCGCGTTTACCACTGACCAGCGCGGTCAGCCCCGGGTGGTGGATGGGGACAATGCGAATGGTGCCCAGGCTGACATTGGAGCTGTGGAAACGGGCGTTCGTTTTGTGACTGTCGCCTCGGATGACACGGTCTCTCCGGCCGTTGGCTCCCTGCGCCGGGCGCTTGCGGATGCCGCCACTGCGGCTGGCTGGGAGGTGATCGTGTTCGCCTCAGCCCTCAGTGGAGAGACCATCACCCTCGGCGGTGAAATCGCCATCAGTGACACGGACGGGGTGATTATTGATGCGACTGTGCTGGCCGGAGGTCTTACGTTGGATGGGAACAACGCCACCCGGCATTTCGTTTTGAATTCCGGAACATCCCTCACCCTGCGTGGGCTGACGCTGAGCGGGGGAAGGAGAGACCTTGGCGGTGCGATTATCAACCTTGGCACTCTGACGCTGATGCAGTGCACCTTGTCCGGGAATGCCGCGAGCCAATACGGCGGCGCGATTATCAACCGCGGCACCGTGACGCTGACGCAGTGCACCCTCTCTGGCAATTCCGCCGACATCGGCGGCGGCGTGATTGCCAACTGGGAAGCCGCCACCGTGATCCTCACGCAGTGCACTTTCTCCGGCAATTCCGCGAGAGTCGAAGGCGGCGCGATTTTCAACAACGGTAATCTGAGGCTCGCCGACACCGTTTTGGCGGGAAATACCGCATCCGACGGGCCTGATCTGTTGCAAACAGGCGGCTCGATTATCCCCACCGGCGTGAACCTCATTGGCAACAACGCGGGCATTGCGACCCAGTTCCCAGCCGGTCCTCTGGTCGGCACGGCTACCCAGCCGCTGGATCCCAAGCTTGCGTCTCTCGGCCATTACGGCGGCCCCACGAGGACCATGCCGCCGCTACGAGGAAGCCCGGCGATTGATGCCGCAGGGGTCATCGTGGAGAGGACCGATCAGCGCGGCTCCCGCCGTTCCCGCGATGGCAATGGCGATTTAACCGCCCAGCCCGATATTGGTGCGGTGGAGGCCAGCCTGATCCCCGTGTACGCTCTCACCGATGCCGGTCCGGGCTCCCTGCGCGAAGCTGTGGCGGAAGCGGCCGCGCAACCTGGTGAGGATACGATTTTCTTCACTCCCCTTTTGATCATTCCCAGTTTGAGCACCGACATTTTGCTGGCCGAAGAAATCGTCATCGACGACCCCGATGGCGTGACCCTGGACGCTAGTGATCTCCCCAATGGCGTCGCCATTGATGCAGGCCCGGGCACGAACCGCCACTTCCGAATTGCGGCAGGCACCTCCGCTGTTTTCCACCGGCTACGTCTTTACGGCGGCAATGGCATGGGCGGCGGCGGCACCACGGACGGCGGCTCGATTCACACCCGCGGGAACCTCACCCTGCGGGAATGCACCATCGCCGACTGCAGCAGTCCCTCCGCAGCCGGGGCGATCCTCAGTGACCATCCCGGCGTGTTGACGCTAGAGCGGTGCAGCCTGTATCGCAACACGGCTGGTTCCGGGGGTGGGGCCATCGCGCAACTCAGCCTGAACCTGCTGACTCTGAGCGCCTGCACGATTGCCAATAACAGCGCTGGCTTTGAGGCCGGGGGGATCAACGCCCCCTTTGGACGGCCGGTCCTGCTGGACCACTGCACCGTCAGCGGGAATCGCGTGACCAACCTCGGAAATGGGATAGGCGGCGTGCGGGGGGATGGCGGAGACCAGCCGGGCGTCACGGTGAGGAACAGCATCATCAGCGGGAATAGGGATGCAAACACCCCTGGCACGCCAAACATGAGTTCCTTCCGGAGGGAGGAGGGAAACAATTTCTTTGATGGCGATGCCAAGCTCAGCGCCCTCAGCAACTACGGTGGCCCCACGCAGACCATGCCGCCGCTGCCCGGCAGCCCGGCGATTGATGGGGCAGGTTCCATGTCCGCGTTTACCACTGACCAGCGCGGTCTGCCCCGGGTGGTGGATGGGGACAATGCGAATGGTGCCCAGGCTGACATTGGAGCTGTGGAGACGGGCGTTCGTTTTGTGACTGTCGCCTCGGATGACACGGTCTCTCCGGCTGTTGGCTCCCTGCGCCGGGCGCTTGCGGATGCCGCCACTGCGGCTGGCTGGGAGGCGATCGTGTTCGCCTCAGCCCTCAGTGGAGAGACCATCACCCTCGGCAGTGAAATCTTCATCAGTGACACGGACGGGGTCACGATTGATGCGACGGGGCTGGCTGGCGGTCTTACGTTGGATGGGAACAACGCCACCCCGCATTTCGTTGTGGGTTCCGGAAAATCCCTCACCCTGCGTGGGCTCACGCTGACCGGAGGAAGGAGCGACCAGGGCGGTGCGATTCTCAACGGCGGCACCCTGACACTGACGCAGTGCAGCCTCTTCGGCAATTCCGCCAGCTCCGCAGGCGGCGCGATTTTCAATCCTGTGGCTGGCATCCTGACCCTCACGCAGTGCACCCTTTCCGGCAATTCCGCCGTCTTTGGCGGCTCGATTCTCAACGACGGCATGCTGACGCTGACGCGGTGCACGCTCTCCGGCAATTCCGCCAGCACTCAAGGCGGCGCGATTCGCAGCACGAACATTTTGAGGCTGACCAACACGATTGCTGCGGGAAACAGGGCACTTAGTGGGCCGGATGTTTTCCATACCTCCACAGACTTGACGGTGACCGGGGTGAACTTCATTGGGGATCGGGAGGGTTCCGGCCTTGCGGAGAGAGAGGACATTTTGGAGGGGGATCCGATGCTTACGCCGCTGGGCTTTTTTGGAGGGCCGGTGCAGACGATGCACCCGCTGATTGGCTCGCGGGTGATTGATGCAATCCAAGATGTCGGTGGAGAAGCGGGCCAGGATGCGCGTGGTTTTCCCGGGCTCGTTGATGGGGATGAGGCAAGCATGGGAGCGCAATCCGACATTGGGGCGGTGGAGGCGGGTCGGCTTTTCACTGTGACGACGGGAGCGGATGAGTTTGATTTGTTTGGGGGTGGCACAGGGCTTTCCCTGCGCGAGGCGGTGCGTGCGTTCTCCGGCACCCAGACAGGAAAGCGCATTCGTTTTGCGACTCCCCTCGTGGGGGCCACGCTGACCCTGACGCTGGGGGAACTCGGCATCCCTGTTGGCGAGTCCCTCTTTATCGACGCCTCCAACCTATCCGGATCGATCACCGTTTCTGGAAACAACGCCAGCCGGGTCTTCCATGTCCTTCAGGGGGCCACGCTCGCCATGCACTCCCTGAACATCGTGAGCGGGAGAGCTGGGGAGGGGGCTTATGGTGGGGGTATCCTCAACGAGGGAACCTGCAGCGTGATTGGTTGCAGCGTGAGTGGAAGCCGGGCTGGTGCTGGTGGGGGCGGTGGGATTAGCAGCATTGGCAGGCTGACGCTGACTCAGAGCACGTTATCCGGTAATTCTGGCACATTTGGAGCCGTTTTCAACAATGGTTCGATGGTTTTGACCCAGTGCACCCTGGCTGGCAACTCCTCAGGCGGGGGCACGATTATGAGTATCGGCGGGATTCTGACGCTGGCCAATACCATCGTTGCGGGAAATGATTCTCCGGTTGGCGAAGAGGTTTCGATCAGAGGAGGCAGCATCAAGACTAATGGAGTAAACTTCATGGGCTTTACGACTGGCTCGAGCCTCGTCGCCAGTGCGACTTTGCTCACGGGTAATCCTTTGCTCGGATCGCTTGGCGACTACGGAGGCCGCACGCGGACGATGGCTTTGCTTCCTGGGAGTCCGGCGCGGAATGCGGGGGGTGCCAGTGGCTTGAGTTCGGACCAGCGGGGTTTCCCGATCTTGGGTGCGCCGGATATTGGGGCGTATGAGGCGCAGATCGGCTTCATCGAGAGTGTGAGCGTCTTGGAGGGAGGTCCGCCGACGGTCGTTAACTTCGGCGTTGGGCAGGTTGGCACGTTGTCGGTGATTTCTTCGAGCAATCCGGCATTGGTTCCGGTGGCGAACATTGTGCTCGGTGGGAGTGGCGCCAACCGGAGCGTGACTTTGACGCCTGTGGTGCATCGTTTGGGCAGTTCTGAAGTGACGTTGAGAGATAGTCTGACGGGTGAGACGCAGAGGTTTTCCATCACGGTGACTCCAGATTCCGCAACCGTGGTCACCAACACCAACGACTCTGGATTTGGTTCCCTGCGCCAGGCCTTGATCAATGCGGCTGGTCGGTCAGGGGCGAGCACGATCACGTTTGCACCGGGTTTCACTGGACCGATCGTGCTGGGAAGCCACTTCATCGTCAACGATAGCGACCCGGTGGCGATTGATGCGAGTGGGTTGCCTGCAAATGTGGTGCTCAATGCGAATCAGAACTCGCGGCATTTTCAGGTGGGTGCAGGGAATGCGTTAACGCTGCGGGGTTTGACGCTGGAGAACGGGAAGACGCTTGCGGCAGGTGGGGCGATCCTTAGCGAGGGATCGCTGGTGTTGGAGTTCTGCAAGCTGGTGAACAATGATGCGGGGTTGGATGGCGGAGGGGTGTTTTCAAGTGGGCCTCTGCTGCGGGCGGTGGATTGTGAATTTTCGGGGAACGTGGGGCGTGATGGAGGCGGGATAGCGTTCAGCGGCAACAGTCTGGAATTGACCCACTGCACGATTGCGGGTGGGACCGGTCGACGAGCTGGAGGAGCCGTCCTGAAATCAGGGGTGGGCAGTGCAACGCTGACCCAGTGCACGATTGCAGAAAATCAGGTCTCTGGAGAAGGGGCGACCGGGGGGATCGAGGTGACTGGTGGCACTCTGAGTTTGATTCACTGCACGATTGTGGAGAACGTGGGTCGGGGGGCGGGAGGAGGTCTTTTTGTGCCGGGGGCTGCGGTGGTGAACCTCACGAACTGCATCCTTGCGATAAACTCTAGGGCTAGCGAGGCTCTTGGTCTAAGTCCGGCCGATGTATCGGTCCTGGATGGTGCGGTTCTGAATCCCAGGGGCAGCAATTTGATAGGGACAAATGAGGGAGTGAGCGCACTTTTTCCTGCCGGGGGTCTGGTGGGCACGACAGCCGCGCCGCTTGATCCGAATCTGGGTCGTTTGGGCGATTATGGTGGGTTCACGCGGACGATGCCGCCGCGGTCCGGATGTCCATCGATTGATCAGGCGAGCAGCCTTAGCCCGGCGATGATCACGGATCAGCGCGGGAAGCGCAGGCCGTTGGGAGTGCGGCCTGACCTTGGGGCGGTGGAGGGTGATGTGGTCGTGGTGACGACGGCGGTGGATGAGCTGGACCCGGACGGAGTAATAGGCAATGGCCATTCCTTGCGGGAGGCGGTGCGTGATATTCCGGCGAATGGGGTCATCACCTTTGACCGAGGAGTGTTCAATGGGGTGGCGGGGAACCGGATCACGTTGGTCTTGGGGCCGCTGAATCCGCAGCGCAACTGCAGGCTCAACGGGTCTTTGATTCCGGGAGGGATTCAAATTGGGTATGAGGTGACGTTCACTCAACAGCCGCAGTCTGCGGACCTGGTCAGTGGTCAGCTGTTTGAGATTTTTCCGACTGTGACGAATGTGAGTGGAGGTGTGTCTTACGCCTGGAGGAAAAACTTCGTGAGCAATGGGGTGACGACACGGGGTTTTACGATCCCGAATGTTCTGGAAGCGGATGAAGGGGTTTATGATGTGGTGATTGGGGAAGCTCTGTCACCGGGGGTTATTGACTTGAACGACAACGTGCAATTGGGTTCTTTTTCTGCTGTTAGCCAGCCGGCGAGTCTTTCAGTGGACGGCAGTTCCATCGCAGTGCAGCGCAATCCGGCGAGTGCGATGATTGCGTTGGGGAGCCGTCATACGCTGAGTGTGGTGGCTGGGCCGGTTTCAAATGGGCTCACTTACCAATGGGTGAAGAACGGGAAGAACCTTTCCAAGGCGACGGGGAGTAGCTATGTGATTCCGAAGGCGGCGTTGAGCGATGCGGGGGCTTACACGTGTGTGGTGAGGTCGGGCCAGTCCGTGAGGACGAGTGGGGTGGCGGAGATTGGGGTGGTGGATACGCGGCCGAGGACGGTGAACCTGAAGGTGGGAGGTCGGTTTGCGGCTTCGGTGAGTGCGGCGGGGAACGGGTTGAGTTATTTGTGGACTCCTGGTGGAGCCATCACCAAGGGCATCACCCTTGAATCTGTGAGTGTGGTCAACGCTGGGCTTTACGCCTGCACCGTGACAGGCCCGGGAGGCAGCCTCCGTTTCGAGACGGGGCTGAATGTGAGCAACGCGGCTCCGGTGCTGCAAACGCCACTCAGGCTGCCAGCGGCTTTCATTGGGCAGACTTACTTTTACCAACTGAGGGCCTTGGAGACGGCAGGAGCCAATGCGACGGGATTCAGCATGAGCGGGGCGTTGCCGAAGGGGATGGTGTTTAACCGGACGACGGGGGTGCTGTCGGGCCGGCCAACGGTGACGAAGGCGGGTGGGTATCGGCTGAGTTTTCGGGCGAGTAATGCGAGTGGGAGCAGTGCGGCGGTGGCGGCGACGCTGATGGTGAACGTGGTGCCGCCGACGGCGGTGGGGGTGTTTGCGGGGCCGCTGGGGCGTTCGGTATTGAACGGGAATTTGGGGGGGCGGATTGATTTGACGACGGCGGCTTCGGGGAGTTTCAGCGGGTCGATCACGCTGGGGGCGGTGAAGCGGAGCTTTCGGAATCAGCTTTTGCTGAGCGCGGGGCAAGGGGATGCGATTTTGCGGGGGAACATCAG
>JAIYDW010000141.1 GCA_027487315.1 Verrucomicrobiaceae bacterium
CTGCGGGAATTCATCACCTTGAATCGGACGGAGCGGGCGGATCATGAGGTGCTGTTCTGGGCGTTTTTTGTGTTCACGCCGCTGCACTATGTGCTGGTGGGGATTCAGTGGTATGGGATGTTTAGCGTCTTCATACCGGTGTATGCGTTTGTGTTCATTCCGTTTCGGCGGGTGCTGACGGGAGAGACGAAGGGGTTTCTGGAGAGCACGGCGAAGATCCAGTGGGCGTTGATGGTGTGCGTGTATGCGGTGAGTCACATGCCGATGCTGCTGACTTTGCCGCTGCGGGATTTTGAGGGGCAAAATGCGAAGCTGTTGTTCTTCTTTGTGATGACGGTGCAGATGAGTGATGTGCTGCAGTATGTGTGGGGCAAGACGTGTGGGAAGAGGCCGGTGGCTCCACGGGTGAGTCCGCATAAGACGTGGGAGGGGACGTTGGGAGGGATTGGAACGACGGTGCTGCTGAGCACTTGTTTGTGGTGGGCGACGCCGTTCAATCCGTGGCAGGCGGCTTTGATGGCGCTCTTAATCTGTTTGGCGGGATTCTTTGGCGGGTTGGTGCTGTCGGCGATCAAGCGGGATTTGGGGGCGAAGGACTGGGGGAACTCGATAGCGGGTCACGGGGGATTCATGGATCGGATTGATTCGTTGTGTTTTGCGGCGCCGTTGTTTTTCCATGTAACGGCGTTTTACTTTGGGACGGGGATTGATCCGAGGCCGCCGGGGTGGGTGTTGGAGTGGTTGGGGAGATGAGGGGGATTGGGGATTGCGGAATTTTTGGGGTGAGGTTGAGTGGGGGGTGATTTATTTGGATTCGAATGCGACGACTCAGCCTGCGCCGGAGGTGGTGGAGGCGATGTTGCCGTATTTGCGTGAGCGGTGGGTGAATCCGTCGTCGAGTTATCGGGGGGCGCGGGAGGTGAGGAAGGCGATTGAGGGGGCGAGGGGTGCGGTGGCGGAGTGGATCGGAGCGGAGGTGGAGGAGGTGGTGTTTACGAGTTGCGGAACGGAGTCGGTCAATGCGGTTCATGACTCGGTGCGGGCGCTGTGGCCGGAGCGGAGGCGATTGATTGTGGGGGCGACGGAGCATGCGGCGGTGATGGAATCGGCCGAGCGATGGGTGAGGAATGGGGGTGAGAAGGTGGTACTGCCGGTGGGTCGGGATGGGGTGGTGGAATTGGGGGTGTTGCGGGAGATGTTGCGGGAGCCGACGGCGTTGGTGTCGGTGATGTGGGCGAACAATGAGACGGGGGTGGTGGCGCCGATGGCTGAGGTGGTGGCGATGGCGCATGAGGCGGGGGCTTTGGTGCATACGGATGCGGTGCAGGCGGTGGGGAAAGTGGCGGTGGATGTGCGGGAGGTGGCGGTGGATTTTTTGAGTTTGAGCGGGCACAAGGTGCATGCGGCGAAGGGAGTGGGAGCGTTGTTTGTGAGTCGGCGGGCGCGGTATTTGCCATTGCTGGTGGGGGGTGGGCAGGAGAGCGGGAGGCGGAGTGGGACGGAGAATGTGGCGGGGATTGTGGGTCTGGGGGTGGCGGTGGCGTTGATGAGGGGGCAGGATGGGCCGCGGGTGACGGCGATGCGGGATGCGTTTGAGGCGGGGGTGTTGAAGAGGGTGCCGGAGGTGGTGGTGAATGGGCTGGAGGCGCGGCGGTTGGGGACGACGAGCAGTTTGACTTTTCCGGGCGTGGATGCTGCTGGGATGTTGATTTTGCTGGATAAGGCGGGGGTGTGTTGTTCGGCGGGGTCGGCGTGTCACACGGGGGCTTTGCATGCATCGCATGTGCTGGAGGCGATGGGTTTGGATGCAGGGCATGCGGGGAGCACGCTGCGGTTTTCGTTTTGTCGGTATAACACGATGGAAGAGGTGGAGCGGGCAGTTGAGGGGGTGGTGGCTGGGGGGGAGAAGATGCGAATGTTGATGGGGGTGGTGGTTGGTGGGTGAGCATGAATCAGCAAGTTTGAATGTACCGGATCGGGTGTGGCCGAGTCTGGCGGAGGAGTCGCGGTCGCTATTGAAACTGGCGGTGCCATTGATTTCGGGTCAACTCACTCAGATGCTGATGGGGGTGGTGGACACGGTGATGATCGGGGGGATCGGGGTGGTGCCGCTAGGGGCTTCGACGTTTGCGAATTCGTTGTTAGCGGTGCCGTTTGTGACAGGCATTGGACTCATGACGTCTGTGTCGGTGAGGGTATCGCAGGGACACGGAGCGAATGATCCTGAGGCGGTGGGATCGGTGCTGAGACATGGGACGTGGCTGGCATTGATGTGGGGGCTGATGGTGGTGGCTGTGGTGGGTGGGTTGCTGGGTTTTTTGGATCGGTTTGGGCAACCTGCTGAAGTGGTGGAGCGGGCGCCGGTTTATTTGATGACGTGCGCGGTTTCGATGGTGCCGGTGATGCTGACGATGGCGTGGAAGAATCATGCGGACGCGTTGAGCCAGCCGTGGACGCCGTTTTGGATTGGGTTGGGTGCGATTGGGTTGAATGCGTTTTTGAACTGGCTGTGGATTCATGGGCACTGGGGTTTTCCGGCGATGGGACTGGAGGGGGCGGGATATGCGACGTTGGTGGCGCGGGTGGTGGCGACGGGGGTGCTGTTTGTTTGGCTGAATCGGAGTGCTAGGTTGAGGAAGTGGGTGCCTTTGCGATGGTTGGCGAGGTGTGATTGGAAGGGGTTTGCGGAGTTGCTTCGAATCGGGGTGCCAGGGAGTTTGCATTTGCTGACGGAGGTGACGGCATTTGTGATGGCGTCGTTGATGATTGGGACGCTGGGAGTGGTGCCGTTGGCGGCGCATCAGGTTGCGATGACGTGTGCGGGGACAGCCTTCATGGTGCCGCTGGGGATGGCGATGGCGACGACGGTGAGGGTGGGAGAAATTGTGGGTGCGAATGAAAGGCCGCGGCTGCATCGGGTGCTGAGTTTGAGCT
Source organism: Verrucomicrobiaceae bacterium (assembly GCA_027487315.1). GTDB lineage: Bacteria > Verrucomicrobiota > Verrucomicrobiia > Verrucomicrobiales > Verrucomicrobiaceae > JAGRPD01. The sequence continues at coordinate 2,935 of JAIYDW010000141.1, forward strand.
GGCTTTTTGCGGCGGGATTTATGTCGGCGTCGATGGTGTTGTTCTTCTTTTTTGGGAAGCCTTTGGCGGGCTTGTTTGTGGCGGATGAGGCGGTGGTTTCGAGTGCGGCGGCGCTTTTGGTGGTGGCGGTCGTGTTCCAGTTGTTTGATGGGCTGCAGGTGGTGTCGGTTTCGGCGTTGCGGGGTGTGAATGATGTGGCGGTGCCGGCGTGGATGGCGGCGTTTGCGTATTGGGGGCTGGCGATGCCGTTGGGGTGGTATTGGGGGTTGAAGCTGGGTTGGGGGGCGTCGGGGGTGTGGCTGGCGATGGCGGTGGGTCTGGCGGTGGCGGCGTTGTTGCTGGGGAGGCGGGCGTGGCGTTTGCTGAATTCACGTGTTTTTGACTGACAGTTTTGTTGAAGGTGTGCATACTTGAGGTGAATGGAGCCCATTAAAAACTCTCGGACTTACCTCGGCGCTGAGGGCAAGGGGAGTGGTGTGCGTTCGGGGAAGGGTGGGAAGAACAAGCGCGACGGGCTTGGACGAGGCAGTCCGGCGATGATCGATGATCATATCGAGACGATCTGCAGCATTCTGCCGGATGGAACGTTTGCGTATGTGAATGATGTTTTTTGCCGGGTGTTTGGCAAGAAGCGGAGTCAGTTCGTTGGGAAGAAGTGGGTGGGGATGGTCGAGGAAGAGGATTTGGAGAGGATTCAGAAGCAGTTGCAGCAGTTGAGGCCGGAGATTCCGGTGGTGGTGGTGGAGCACCGGGTGCAATTAGGAGCGGGGGGTGCGCGGTGGATGCAGTTTGTGAATCGGGGGATGTTTGACGAGCGGGGGAATCTTCTTGAGACGCGGGTGGTGGGTCGGGACATCACGGAGCGGGTGGAAATGGAGATGGCTCTGAAGGAGAGCCGGGAGCGGTGGAAGTTTGCGATTGAGAGTTCGGGGGACGGTGTTTGGGATTGGAACGTGGCGACAGGAGAGGTGAAGTTTTCGGATCGATGGAAGGGGATGCTGGGGTATTTGCCGGAAGAGATTTTGGGAGGGTTTGAAGAATGGGAGTCGCGGGTGCACCCGGATGATTTGGCGGATGCCAAGGCGGGGTTGAAGGCGCACTTTGAGGGGGTGAAGGCGTCGTTCGTGCAGGAGTTTCGGATGAAGTGCAAGGATGGGAGTTGGAAGTGGATCTTGACGCGGGGGAAGGTGATTGCGCGGGATGGGAAGGGGGCGCCGTTGCGGGCGATCGGAACGCACACGGACATATCGGAAGCGAAAGCGGCGAAGGCGCGGGAGGCGGAGAATTTGAGGTTGATTGCGGAGGGAGCGCCCTGTGATTCGGTGTTGGATGCGATCGTGCGCCATGTTGAGGCAGAGCATCCGGAGATGTATTGCAACGTGATGGCGGTAGATCATGTCGCGGGGGTTTTGAAGGTGCGTGCAGGTCCGAGAATGCCTAAGTGGTATTTGAAGGCTGTGGATGGAGCGAAGATTGATCGGTTTGGAGTCTGCAGTTGTGCTGCGGTGCATTCTGGTGAGCGCGATGTGACGGAGGACATTCGGGTGGATGAGCGGTGGAAAGAGCGGCGTGAGTTGGTGGCCAAGTTGGGGATGGTGGCTGGCTGGGCGGAGCCGATTCGGAGTCGCTCGGGTTTGGCGTTGGGGGCCTTGGCGTGTTACCATCGAGAGCCGCATTTGCCGACCTGGGCGGAGATTGAGACGGTGATGAATGCGGTGTCGTTGGCGGCGGTGGCGCTGGAGCGGGAGCAAGAGGAGAGGGCGCTGCGGGAGAGCGAAGGGAAGTTTCGGGCGGTGTTTCAGCAGGCGGCGGTGGGCGTGGCGGTGTTGGAGACGGCGACGGGTCGGTTTTTGGATGTCAATCAGCGCATGTGCGAGATCAACGGTTTGACGCGAGAGGACATGCTGAAGACGAATTTCATGGCACTGACGTTGCCGGAAGATTTGGGGGGTGATTTGGCTCAGATGAAGCGGTTGGTGGCGGGTGAGATTCCGAATTTCACGATGGAGAAGCGGAATATCCGAGGTGATGGACAGATTTGCTGGGTCAACTTAACGGTATCGCCGCTCTGGCAACCGGGAGAACCTCCGTTACGTCATGTGGCAGTGTTGCAGGACATTACGGGGAGCAAGTTGGCGGAGGCAAACTACCGGAGGCAGTTGGAATACAATCGAGCGTTGGTGGCGAACACGAGTGCCTACATGGTATCGTTGGATTCGAAGGGGCGGTTTGTGCATGTTAATGATTCGTTTTTGAAGGGTTCGGGATACGCGTTGGAGGAGGTGTTGAACCGGAGGCCGTGGGAGATTGGATTGATGAACAAGGAGGATGCGATGCGTTCGAAGGAACGGTTTGGGGTGGTGTTGTCAGGGGAGGAGAGTCCGCCGATTGAGCTGAGGTTGAAGACTCGCGGTGGAAGCTGGCGGGTGGTCGAAGTGAGGAGTGCGATGACCCGGACTCCTGACGGGAAACCGGATCGCATCATTGTCACGGGAACGGATCTGACGGAGCGGAATCGATTGCAGCAGGAGGTGCTGAATGTGGTGGAGAGGGAGCAGGCACGGCTGGGGCATGATTTGCACGACGGGGTGGGGCAGACGATGACGGGAGTGGTGGCGTTGATTGACGCGCTGGAGGAGGGCTTGAATGGGGAGGCGAAGCAGGATGCGGCGAGGATTCGGAAGTTGATTCAGGACGGGGTGTCTGAGATGCGGCGGATGTCGCATGGGCTATCGCCGATGAGTGTGAAGTATCGGGGACTGGAGGGATCGCTGGAGTTGTTGGCGGAGACGGTGCGACTGAATCATCGGACGCCGTGTGTGTGTGTGATTGAAGAGGGGATCGTGATTGAAGATGACGACACGCAGACGCATCTTTATCGCATTGCTCAGGAGGCGGTGAACAATGCGCTGCGTCATGGCGATCCGAAGACGATCTGGATACGGCTGAAGACGGAGAGTATAGGGGTGAGCGTTTTGAGTGTGGAAGATGACGGGTCGGGGATCAAAAAGGCAAAAGGCAAGGGGACTAAGAGTGAGGGGGGGGCGGTTAAAGCGGGGATTGGGATGCGAGTGATGGAGTATCGGGCGAACTTGATCGGGGCGGAGTTGGAGGTAAAATCGCGGGTGGGTGGGGGAGTGATTGTGACCTGTCGTTTGCGGGCGCCAGGTGCGTCGAGGAGCAAAGGACGTGAGTTTAAGGTGACAAAGCGAGGTTAGGGGATAAAGATGGCGGTGATATGAGCACGCTTCCGAAAGTTTTTGATGTCAAACCTTGCGCGGTGGAACTTGAAGCGGGGGACCACTGGTGGTGTGCCTGCGGACTTTCGGGGCATCAGCCGATGTGTGATGGAGCGCACAAGGGGACGGGGTTGGGGCCACGGAAGTTCACGCTGACGGAGGCGAAGAAGGTTTGGCTTTGCAACTGCAAGCACAGCAACAATCCGCCGTTTTGTGACGGCAGTCATTCGAAGTTGCCGGCGACGGAGACGGAGTGAGGAAAAGCTGAGCAGGGGAATATTGGGTGGGTTGGGAACGTCTTAGTTTGAGATGAAGCGGATTTTACAGTTGGGGATGATGCTGGCTTTGGCTCTGTTTGGGCTGGGGGGTGATTTGGGTGCGCAGTCGATTGGGCTGGCGTTGCCTGAGGATTCGCCGGTGAAGGCGACTTTGGTGGCGGAGGTGACGGTGGGGGTTTCCGGGGTGCCGTTTCGGGCGGCGGTGAAGCTGGAGCATGCGCCGGAGTGGCATACTTATGGGAAGGTGTTGCCACCGGAGGTGATTGGGAAGCCGACGTCGTTGAAGTGGACGCTGCCGGAGGGGTGGACGGTGGAGGAGTTGCCGTGGCCGGAGACACATGAGGTGCCTTCGACGGATGGGAAGAAGAGTGTGGGGTATGATGGGACGGTGTATTTGCCGGTGAAGGTGACGCCGAAGGGTGGGGTGGGGACGAGTGCGGAGATCAAGGTGAAGGTGGACGCGCTGGCGTGTGATCCGAAGAACTGCATGCCGCAGCGGCCTGAGGCATCGATGACGTTCGCTTTGGGGGAGGCGGTGGTGATGAATGCGGAGTTGGCGGGGGAGTTTGCGAAGATGGCGGCGTTGGTGGTGCCGAAAGCTGAGGCGGTGGTGGGGCCGAAGGTTGAGACTGAGGCGGTAGTGGCGCCGGTGAAGAAGGCGGAGCGGTCGTTTTTTGGGTATCTGGTGTTTGCGTTCGTTGGGGGATTGATTTTGAACGTGATGCCGTGCGTTTTCCCGGTGCTGGGAATTAAGATCATGAGTGTGGTGCAGCAGGCGGGGGGAGATAAGCGGCAGGTGCTGATGCATGGGCTGGCTTACACGGTGGGGATTTTGATTTGTTTTTGGGCGCTGGGAGGGTTGGTGATTTCGCTGGGCAAGACGTGGGGGTTTCAATTGCAGTCGGCGGGGTTTGTCTTTGGGCTGGCGGCGTTCTTTTTGATTTTTGGATTGAACATGGCGGGGGTGTTTGAGATTGGGGCGTCGGCGGTGGGTGTGGGAGCGAATCTGCAGGCGAAGCATGGGTTGAGCGGATCGTTTTTCTCCGGCTTGCTGGCGGTGGTGGTGGCGACGCCGTGCTCGGCGCCGTTTTTGGGGTCAGCGTTGGGTTACACGGTGACGTTGCCGGGGGTGCAGGCGATGCTGATGTTCACGATGATTGGGATCGGGCTGGCGAGTCCGTTTTTGGTGCTGTCGCTAGTGCCATCGTTGGTGTCGGCGCTGCCGAGGCCGGGGGCGTGGATGGAGAGCTTTAAGCAGGGGATGTCGTTTTTGTTGTTTGGGACGGTGGTGTTTTTGGTCTGGGTGCTGACGGGGATGATTGAGGGTCAACCGATGCTGTTCCTGTTGTTTGGGTTGGTGGTGGTGGCGCTGGGGTGCTGGATTTATGGGCGGTGGTCGCTGCCGCACAAGTCGCAGCGGACGCGTTTGATTGCGGTTGTGCTGGCGGGGTTGGCGGTGGTGGGTGGGTTAGCTTTCGGGTGGCCGGAGGTGGAGGTGGCTTCGGTGGAAGAGGGGAGTCATTCCGAGGGTGGGTTGACGTGGGAGGCGTGGTCGCCGGAGAAGGCGGCGGCGCTGCGGGCGGAAGGGAAGGCGGTGTATATTGATTACACGGCGAAGTGGTGCTTTACATGCCAGGTGAACAAGCGGGTGTACAAAGACCCGGCGGTGCAGAAGGCGATTGCGGATAGGAACGTGGTGCTGTTGAAGGCGGACTGGACGAATGAGGATCCTCGGATCAGTCAGGCGCTGTCAGAGTTGGGGAAGGCGGCGGTGCCTGTGAATGTGCTTTATTTGCCGGGGGTGAAGGAGCCGGTGGTGCTGGACGAGTTGTTGTCGGCGGATGGGGTGGTCAAGGCGATTGAGCAGGTGCCTTGAGGGGCGGCTAATCGTCGAGGAGGAAGGGGTTTTGGAGTCGTTCGCGGGCGATGGTGGTGGAGGGGCCGTGGCCGGGGTGGACTTGGGTTTCGTCCGGGAGGGTGAGGATTTTGTTTTGGATGCCGCTGAGGAGGGTGCGGGTGCTGCCGCCGGGGAAGTCGGTGCGGCCCATGCCGTCGCGGAAGAGGACGTCGCCACCGAAGAGGTGTCCGGTGGCGGGGGAATGGAAGCAGATGCTGTCGGGTGAGTGGCCAGGTACGTGGAGGACGGACCAGGAGGTGCCGAGGAGGTCGAGAGTTGAGGATTCGGTCACGAGGTCGGTGACGGTGAAGGGGGTGACGGAGAAGCTGATGCCGGCGGAGATGCCGAAGAGGCGCTCGAGGGTGAGGTCGGGGGAGTAGGGGGCGAAGGCGATGACGGGACAGGCGTGGGAGTCGGCGATGGCGGCGGCGTCGAGGACGTGGTCGAAGTGTTGGTGGGTGAGCAGGAGAGCGTTGAGTTTGACGCCCTGGGTGGAGAGCCAGACGGACATGCCTTCGGGGGGGTCGATGGCGATGGCTTGGTCGGCGAGGCGTAGGAGCCATCCGTTGGTTTGGGCGATTCCGCCGGTAAAATGGGACAATGTGAGCATTTGAGCAGTAATGAGAGGGAAACTGTTGGACATTTCAACCTGTAAGCCTCAAAATTAGAAGCGATTTCGGCTTTGGCCGACGTTTATGATTCATACAACCCCTCTATGATCCGCGTCTTCTCTGTTTTTTCCGCAGTGGCTTTGCTGGCCACACTTGGAACTTCTGTCACCGCGAAAGCAGAGACCAACTTCGGACAAGTGGCGATGCATGTGGCTTACATGCTTCAAAATCATCACTACTCGAGGAGGGATTTTGACGACAAGGTTTCAGCGCAGATGCTGGACAACTATCTGGACCTGCTGGACTTCCGGCATGTCTTTTTCACGCAGGAGGATGTGGACGGATTCCGGGCGAAGTATGGGACGACGCTGGATGACCATATCTTGATGCGCAATGTTGCACCAGCGCAGGAGATTTATGATGTGTATGTGGAGCGAGTGAAGGATCGGGTGGCTTACGCGCGGAAGACTTTGGAGAGCACGGAGTTCAAGTTTGATTCAAAGGAGACGGTGGAGTTGAAGCGTGACAAGGCGCCGTGGCCGAAGAATCTGGCGGAGTCTGACAAGCTGTGGAAGCTTCTGCTTGAGGAGAACATGCTTTCGGAAACGATGATCGCGGAGAATCGTGAGCGGGACAAGGTGAAGAAGGAGAAGGAAAAGGCTGAGAAGGCGGCTGAAGCGGCGAAAGAGGGCAAACCGGAAGAGGCCAAGAAGGAGGAGGAGAAGTCCAAAGATGTGGCGAAGGTGGAGAAGGATGACGATGAGGATTTGTCGCCGAAGGATCGGGTGATCAAGGACTACGACCGTTTGCTGGAAAACTTGAAGGAGAACGATGCGGAAGATGTCGTGAATTTTTTCCTGTCGTCGCTTTCGTCGGCGTATGATCCGCACACGGAGTACATGAGTCAGACGGAGATCGACAGCTTCAACATTTCGATGAAGCATTCGTTGGTGGGGATCGGGGCGTTGCTGGAGTCGAAGGATGATGTGGCGGAGATTCGCGGCATTGTGGTGGGCGGTCCTGCGGACAAGCAAGGAGAGCTTCAACTGGGAGACCAAATTTTGTCGGTGGCGCAGGGAGAGAAGGACTTTGTGGATGTGAAGTTCATGAAGTTGCAGAAGATCGTGGACATGATTCGTGGTGATGAAGGGACGACGGTGCGAATCAAGGTGTCGCCTGCGAATGATCGGAACACGACGAAGCTGATATCGATTGTGCGGGCTGAGGTTGAATTGAAGGAGAAACTGGCGAACGCGGAGATGATTTTGACGCCGGATGCGTTGGGAAAGCCGATGAAGGTGGGTTGGATCATGATGCCGTCTTTCTATGCGGACATGGAGGAGGGGAAAGTGAGCATGACGGAGGATGTTTCGAAGTTGTTGAAGCGCCTGATGAAGGAGAAGATCGATGGGTTGGTGCTGGATTTGCGTGGCAATGGAGGTGGGTCATTGGAGGAAGCGATCAAGCTGACGGGATTGTTTGTGCCTGCGGGTCCGGTGGTGCAGGCGAAGGATTGGAGGGGGAACATCACCTGGCGTGAGAGTGAGACCCCTGATGCGCTTTACACGGGGCCGATGGTGGTGTTGACGGACAAGACGAGTGCGTCGGCTTCTGAGATTTTGGCGGCAGCGCTGCAGGATTATCGGCGTGCGTTGGTGGTGGGTGATCAGAGCACGTTTGGGAAGGGAACGGTGCAGACGATTTTGCCGGTGGAACGGTTCATGCCGTTCTTCAGCGACAAGTCGCGAGCCGGGGCTTTGAAGGTGACGATTCAGAAGTTTTATCGGATTGCAGGTGGGTCGACGCAATTGAAGGGTGTGGTACCGGATTTGAAGCTGCCATCGGTGCGTGACGTGTTGGACATTGGTGAGAGTGCATCGCCGAATGCGTTGGAGTATGACACGATTCCGGCGCGGGAGTTTGCCTTCAGTCGGAAGGATGCGCTGCCTGTGGAGCAGCTGAATGCGAGCATGCAAAGCCGGTTGGCGACGAATACGGAGTTTCAGTTTGTGATGGAGGAGTCGAAGCGGATCAAGGAGCGGATTGACAAGAACGTGGTGAGCTTGAGCATTGAGGATCGGCGTCGGGAGCGTGATGAGGGGGAGGCGCGTCGGGAGAAGCAGGAGGAGCTGCGCAAGAGCCGGGCTGAGGAAGTGGCGAAGCAGGTGGGAGACAAGGGCTTCAAGACGTATCAACTGACGTTGGACAATGTGGATGCCAAGGAACTGACTTTGATGTCCGATGTGACCAGTGAGCAGCGGTCGGGGATGCGGGTGGCGGCGGATGCTGAGGGCGATGAGAAGTCGGCGAGTGAGTTTCCTTATGGGATTGAGCCGGCGAAGCTGGAGACTTTGAACATCATGCGAGACTACATTCAGGTGCTGAGCGGGCAACCGACGACGGCGAAGACTACTGAGAAGAAGGAGTAGTTAGGCGGGTGAGCCGCCTTGGAGGAAGCCCGCCTCGGAGAGGCGGGGTACGTTAGGCGACAGGGGTTGATGGTGGTGAACAAGGGAGGCAAGCCAGCGGCTTGCTCCACTGGGGGCGACTGTGATGGGGTCAGGCGAGTTCGATGGCGCCGGAGGGAAGGCCTTCGGATTGCATGGCTTCGAGGAAGGCGGGTTCGGCGGGGATGCGGGCGAAGAGGGTGCGGTGTCGGGCGGCTTGTTCGCGCCAGAGTTGGAAGTGGGTGTGGTAGGCGCGGTGGTAGCGAGATTTTAGCTCTGGGGTGACGCGGCGGCTGCTGCGCTGGGAGGACTCGCAGTCTTCGAAGTCGATGTTGCCATCCCAGTCGGGTTCGGCTTCGTCGAGGGTGGCTGGAGCGAGAATGAGGGTGCGGCCCTGGGCGGCGGTGAGCAAGGGGAGGGTGGATTCGGGAGGGGAGGGGCTGAGGAGGTCGGAGATGAGGATGCGGAGGGAGCCCTGGCGGAGGGGGGTATTGGACAGGGCCGAGGGGAGGTCGAGGGTGGGGGATGGGGGTTCGGGCCAGGAATAGGCGAGGGCGTTTTGGAGGGGGAGATCGGAGGGGGAATTGCCGAGGAGGTGAAGGCGAAGGCTGCCGCCGAGGCGGAGGCTGCTTTCGATGCAGAAGTAGATGAGTTCCCAGGTGCGTTGGGATTTGGCGGGGGTGAGGTGCATGGAGCTGGAGAGGTCGAGGAGGAGGTCGACTCTGGGGGTGACTTCCTGGCGGAAGAGTTTCATGGTGGTGTTGCCGGTGCGGGCGGTGGCTTGCCAATTGATGTGGCGTGGGTCATCGCCGGGGACGTATGCGCGCTGGTCTTGGAAGTCGATGGAACTGCCGGTGCCCTGGCCGAGGACGGTGCCGCCGGAGCCGCGCCAGTGGCCACCACGGAGGGGGAGGCGGAGGGCGCCGGTGGTGGCGCGCATGGATTCATGGAGGGTTCGGTGATCCAAGGGGGAGTGGAATTGGGATAATGATGAGGGCGGAGGGAGGGGGGAGTCAAGGATGGGGTGAATGAGAGGGTGCAGTCGGCGTGAGGTTTGCTATGGGAGGGGTATGACTCAGAGTTCCAGGCATTTCCAAATTGCGATTGTGGGGGGTGGGTTTGGGGGGATTTACTGTGCGCAGCGGGTGTTGAAGCGATTGAAGCATTTGGAGGATATCAAGGTGGGGTTGATTGCGCAGGAGAACTACATGGTGTTTCAGCCGATGCTGGCGGAGGTGGTAGGGGGATCGCTTTCGCCACGGCATGTGGTGAATCCAGTGCGGTTGCTGGTGCCTGGGGCGGATGTGCTGAAGGCGGAGGTTTTGGCGGTGGATTTGAAAAACAAGACGCTGACGCTGGATGGGGGGCCGTTTGTGCCGACGCTGACAGTGACTTTTGATCAGTTGGTTTTATCACCCGGAGCGGCGATGGATTTGTCGCGATTTCCGGGGATGGCTGAGCATGCGTATCTGATGCGGAATGTGGGGGATGCGATGAAGTTGCGGTCGTCGATCATCGCGCGGATGGAGGAGGCGAACTTGGTGAGTGATGCGGCGGAGCGGCGGCGGATTTTGTCGTTTGTGGTGGTGGGAGGCGGGTATTCGGGCGTGGAGACGGCGGGGCAGATGGCGGATTTGCTGGGGAGTGTGTGCTCGTACTATGAGTTTGTGAAGCCGGATGAGGCGTCGGTGACGCTGATACATTCGCGGGAGGCGTTGTTGCCGACGCTGGACCGGTCATTGGGGGAGTACACGAAGCGGCAGTTGGAGAAGATGGGGGTGACGGTGAGGTTGAACACGCGAGTTAGGTCGGTGACGGCGAGGACGGTGCAGTTGGGGGATGGGGAGTGTTTGGAGGCGACAACGGTGGTTTGTACGATTGGGAACACGCCGCATCCTTTGCTGGCGAAGTTGGCAGCGAGTGGGGAGGTGCCGATGGAGCGGGGTAAGATCGCTGTGGAGGCGACGGGGCAGGTGAAGGGGGTGCCGTGGTTGTGGGCGGTGGGGGATTGCGCGGTGTTTCCGAAGGCGGATGGGGGGAGTTGTCCGGAGACAGCGCAGTTTGCGATGAGGGAGGGGTTTTGTGTGGGAGAGAATTTGGCGGCGACGGTGTTTGAGCGGCCGTTGATGCCGTTCACCTTTACGGGGCTGGGTGAGTTGGCGTCGATTGGGCACCGAACGGCGGTCGCTCAGATTGCGGGTATCAACTTCTCGGGGTTCATCGCGTGGTTCATGTGGCGTTCGATTTATTTGATGAAGTTGCCGGGGCTGGATCGGAAGTTGAGGGTGATGGTGGAGTGGACGTTTGATTTGTTTTTTCCGCGAGACATCAACTTGCTGACGCCGGATTATTCATCGCCCCTGCAAGAGATGCATCTCAATGAGGGGGATGTGTTGTTTCGGGCTGGGGAGCCGGCTTTTTCGTTGTATGCGGTGAGTGCGGGGCAGGTGGACATTTTGGATGAGGAGGGGCATGTGGTGAAGAGCGCGGGGCCGGGGGATCACTTCGGGGAGCGGGCGCTGCTAGAGGACAAGATTTGGCGGTACAAGGCGGTGGCGGTGAAGCCGACGACTTTGGTGGCGATTGGGGCGCGGACGTTTGAGAAGATGGTGGGGTCGATGGGGGAGTTGGGGTCTTTGTTCCGCAGAACGGCGGGGACGTATACTTCGGCGGATCAGGTACAGGCGACTTTGGAGTCGCTGCCGGAGGGGATGCGGGGGCGGACGGTGCGCGAGGTGATGTGCGCGGAGGTGGCGGCGATTGGATGTGATGATCCGGTGGCGTCAGTGCTGGAGGTGTTTCAGAAGCAGCACCACAGTTCGTATCCGGTGGTGAATGGGCAGGGGCAGGTGTTGGGACTGCTGAAGCGTTCAGCGCTTTATGAGTGGGTGCAGAGCCGGGGGATGAAGCCGGGGGTGTGTGTGACGGAGGTGCCGCTGGTGCAGGCGGTGCGGGTGCCGCCGGATCGGCCAGTGGCGGCGTTGTTTGAGGAGTTGATTCGGTGTGGGGCGTCGAAGGCGGTGGTTGTGGATGAGAAGGGGGTGTTGATGGGGATGGTGACGTTGTTTGATTTGATGAAGGGGACGGAGGGGCGGTGATGAGTGATCAGTTAGTGGTTAGTGGCGGGGAGAGGCGGAGAGTTTTGGGGAGGTTGTTTTTTTGCCAGCCGCCGGGGAGTTGGAGGAGGGAGGCGAGGTTTTTCGGGGGGCGTTTGTCGCGGTGGCCTTTGGAGATGGGGAGGAGGAGGCGGAGGCCTTTAGTGGCGGGGTCGAAGGTGATGGAGTGAGGGTCGTCGGAGTCGATCCAGCCGTCTTCGGTGAAGTAGATGACTTGTTTGGCGAGGGAGGGGGAGAGGGGGCGTGCTTCGGGGGAGGCGGGGGTGAGGAGGAGTTCGACTTGGGAGTCGCTGAGGAGGCGGGCTGAGGAAGACCAGGCGGAGGATTCCTTGGGGCGGGCGGCGCGTTCTTTTTCGAAGAGGGGGTACCATTTGGGATCGGGGGATGGGGATTCAGCGGCTATGGGGAGTGTGAGGGAGAGGTCTTTGAAGCCGGGGTGGCAGGATTGGGCGCAGCACATCCAGACGGCGCGGCCGGAGAGGGTGATGGAAGAGCCGGGGTCGAGTTTTTTGGGCGGGGTGATCTGGGCTTGGAGAAGGACGTCGCGTTCGTAGCCCTGGGCTTTGAGGGTGAACATCATGACGCTTTCGGGTTCGGGGTATTCGAGGTCGCCGCCTTTCCAGCCTCGGGGGAGGTTCCATTTGATGCTGGTGGGGACGCCGACGATGCCGGGTTGTTTCCAGTAGGTGTGAAAGCCGGGTTCGTGATGGATGAAGACACCGACGTAGAATGGGGTGCCAGGTTGGATGTGGGAGACTTCAGAGACGAGATCGACGGTGAGGCCGACACGATTTTCCTCGGCTTGGGAAGGAAGGGTGAAGGGGAGGGCGAGTGAAGCGAAAAGGATGCGAAGGGTCATGGAGCAGGGTTTCAATGAACTTACGAGAGGGCAACGAAGAAGATGGGGTGGTTTTTGCCGATATCGCCGCATCTGTTGATTGCAACGGGGTTCAAGGTGTTCACTGTTTGACGATGATGACGTCTGCGGAAGCTGCTTTGAGAATTGAAGGGTTGAAAGGGGAGATTGAGCGCCACAACCGGTTGTATTATCAGGAGGCGAGGCAGGAGATCAGTGATCAGGCGTTTGATGCGCTGCTGAGGGAGTTGATTGAGTTGGAAGAGGCGCATCCCGATTTGGTGACGGCGGATTCGCCGACGCAGAAGGTGGGAGGGGCGCCGATTGAGGGGTTCACGCAGGTGAGGCACGCGGTGCCGATGATGAGTTTGGACAACACGTATTCGGAGGCGGAGTTGGAGGCGTTTTTTCAGCGAGTGCAGAAGGGGCTGGGGCGGGAGAAGGTGGAGTGCGTGGTGGAGCCGAAGGTGGATGGGGTGGCGATTTCGATTCGCTATGAAGGAGGCGTTTTGAAGCATGCGGTGACACGCGGGGACGGGCAGGTGGGAGATGATGTGACGATGAATGTGCGGACGATCAAGAGTCTGCCGTTGAGGTTGCCGGGAAGTGTGCCGCAGACGTTTGAGGTGCGGGGGGAGGTGTTCATGCCGAAGGCGGGATTTGCGAAGATGAATGAGGAGCGTGATGAGGCGGGGGAGGCGCGGTTTGCGAATCCGAGGAATGCGACTGCGGGGACGTTGAAGCAGTTGGATTCGAGGATTGCGGCGAAGCGGCCATTGGATGTGGTGTTTTATGGGTTGGCGGATGCGGGGGATGCGGAGGTGGGGGCGCACTCGGAGGTGTTGGAATTGTTGGGGAAGGCGGGGTTACGGAAGGCGGATTTGGTGTGGCGAGCGGAGACGGCGGAGGCGTTGATTTTGGCGATTCGGGAGTTGGACGAGAAGCGCAAGGCTTTGCCGTATGAGACGGATGGAGCGGTGATCAAGGTGAATGCGTTTGGGGATCAGCGGGAGCTGGGAGCGACGAGCAAGGCGCCGCGGTGGGCGATCGCTTACAAGTATCAACCGGAGCAGGCGGAGACGCAGGTTTTGGCGGTGGACATTCAGGTGGGGAGGACGGGAGCGTTGACGCCGGTGGCGAGGTTGGAGGCGGTGTTTTTGAGTGGGAGCACGGTGGGCAATGCGACGCTGCACAACTTTGAGGAGATCGAGCGGAAGGACATTCGGGTGGGGGATTGGGTGGTGATCGAGAAGGCGGGGGAGATCATTCCGGCGGTGGTGATGGTGAAGAAGGAAAGGCGGACAGGGGAGGAGCGGGTCATTGTGCCGCCGGTGTGTTGTCCGGTGTGTGGAACGGAGGCGAAGAAGGATGAGGAGTTGGTGGTGTTACGGTGTCCGAATCCGGATTGTCCGGAGGTGGTGAAGCGAAGGTTGGAGCATTTTGTGAGTCGCGGGGCGATGGATATTCGGGGGTTGGGTGAGCAGGTCGTGGGGCAGTTGGTGGATGCGGGGTTGGTGCGGGATGCGGCGGATTTGTATCAGTTGGACGAGTTGAGTTTGGCGCGTTTGGAGAGGCAGGGGGCGAAGAGCATTGAGAACCTGGTGAAGGCGTTGAGGGAGAGTCGAGAACAGGCGCCGTGGCGATTGGTGTTTGGATTGGGTATTTTGCATGTGGGAGTGACGGCGGCGCGGACGTTGCTGGAGTTTTTTGGATCGATCGATCAATTAGCGGCGGCGGAGGTAGAGGATTTGTTGAAGTGCGAAGATGTGGGGGTGGTGGTGGCGGCGAGTGTGCATGCGTGGTTTCGGGAGGAGCGGAATGTGGCGTTGCTGGAGCGGTTGCGGGCGGCGGGGTTGACGTTTGAGCAGCGGAAGGTGGAAGCGGCGTCGGAGGTGTTTGCGGGAACGACCTGGGTGATCACGGGGACGTTGAGTCGGCCGAGGGAGGAGATGGCTGAGGCGATTCGCAGCCATGGAGGGAAGGTGTCGGGATCCGTGAGTGCGAAGACGACGTATTTGTTGGCTGGGGAAGAGGCGGGGAGTAAGTTGGAGAAGGCGAGGAAGTTGGGGGTGGAGGTGTTGGATGAAAGTGGGTTTTGGGGGAAGGTGGGTGAGGGTGAAAAGGGCATCAAAACGGATCTTTTCGGCTGAAAAGAGGGTGGAGTGGGGTGTTTTACTTCAAAAGTGCAGACCATTTTGGAAAAACATCTTGCGCGGGTTTGGAGTTATGGTACTACTTCCGCCCCCCTTTCCTTGATTTGGGGTTGAACCTTCTTTGTTTTTTCATCATGCGCGTACGTCCCTCTGTCAAACCTCTCTGTGAAGCCTGCCGTGTTATTCGGCGCAAGGGTATTGTTCGTGTGGTGTGTAAGAACCCACGGCACAAGCAGCGCCAGGGCTAATCCATTTTTTCACTCTGACCTTACTCTCTTATGGCCCGTCTCATTGGTGTTGAAATCCCGAACGAAAAGAAAATCGAATACTCGCTGCCGTATATCTACGGGATCGGGCTGCCGTTGAGCCGGAAGATTCTGGCGGCGACGAAGATTGATCCGAATACCCGTGCGGGTGAACTGACTGACGAGCAGCTTGCGGTTTTGACCCAGGCGATTCAGGCGACCAATCTGCCGATGGAAGGTGACCTTCGTCGTGAGATCGGGGCGCACATGAAGCGGATTTTGAGCATCAATTGCTACCGTGCGCACCGCCATCGTCGTGGTCTGCCATCCCGCGGTCAGCGGACTCACACGAACGGACGTACTCGCAAGGGTAGTCGCAAGACCGTCGGCGCCCAAGCCAAGAAGAAATAATCTGGCTGCGTCGCGCTGAACAAGACCCTCTAGCATTCCCAAAAACATGGCTGACGAAACGACCGAACCGAATCCCGCTGAGCTTGAAGCTGCTGCGGCCCCTGCTGAAACCCCTGCCGTTGCGGCTGCTGCCCCTGCAGCGCCTGCCACCGCTGAACGCGCTGCGCCAACCGGAGGTGACAAGGCAGTGTCTCAATCCGTGTGGGTGGAGATCGGTGCGGGTGATGGAACTGAAGGTGCTGGCAAGATCATCAAGGCGAAGGGTTCCAAGAATGTTCATTCCGGGATCGTTCACGTGAAGGCGACCTTCAACAACACGCTGGTGACGATCACGGATCGCATTGGCAACGTGATTGGCTGGTCGAGCTCCGGTAAGATGGGCTTCCGCGGCAGCCGGAAAGGTACGGCTTATGCGGCTCAAGTGGTTTCTCAAGATGCCTGCCGTCAGGCGATGGGCCACGGTTTGCGCGAAGTGGAAGTGCGTTTGTGCGGGCCTGGCTCCGGTCGTGAGTCAGCAGTGCGTGCGATTCAATCTCTTGGAGTTGAAGTGATGGTCATTCAAGACGTGACACCGATTCCTCACAATGGCTGCCGTCTCCCCAAAGCACGTCGCGTTTAATCCCTGATCCTTTTCCCCGAAAACTTAAGTTATGGCACGTTACAGAGGTCCCCGTGAGAAAATCGCCCGCCGTTTTGGTGTGGCATTGTTTGGTCCGTCGAAGGCGCTTGAGCTGCGCAATTTCCCCCCTGGTCAGCATGGGGTGCGCAACACCCGCCGCAAGCTGTCCGAATACGGCACGGCCTTGGCTGAGAAGCAGAAGATGAAGTTTCAGTATGGCGTCTTGGAGCGTCAGTTCCGCAAGATGTTTGCCGAAGCGCAACGCCGCAAGGGTGTGACTGGTGAGATCCTTTTGCAGATGCTTGAGCAGCGTTTGGACAACGTGGTTTTCCGCATGGGCTTTGCAAACACGCGCTTTTCGGCCCGTCAAGCAGTGAGCCATGGTCACATCACGGTGAATGGCAAGCGTGTGAACGTGGCCAGCTATCAGGTGCAGCCTGGTGATGTGGTGGCGGCGAAGGCTTCGGCGAAGTCGCAGCAGTTGATCGGTCGGTTCTTGGAGATGACCCTGGGTTCTCCGACGCCGGACTGGACGACGGTGGATCGCGACAAGATGTCGGGTGTGTTCAATCGCATTCCGGTGCGTGAGGAAATCAATCCGCTGGCGAATGAGCAGCTGGTGGTTGAGCTTTACTCGCGTTAATCGGAGGAGAGACAGCATTTTGGGAAGGAGCGTCCTTTGGGGCGCTCCTTTTTTTGTGGGGCTGCTGCGGGGCAGGCAGAGGCGCGGAGGGATTGGGAGGCGCAGAGAGGGAGGGAAGGAGGGAAGGGGAGATTGGAACCACGAAAGGCACGAAGTTCACGAATGGGGGGCTTTGGATGTGTTGTGGTGAGGGGCTGAAGGGATTTGCTTGATTGGAAGTGGGCGCAAGCTGGCAGGTTGCACCACGGGGGATGGTTTGGGTGGATACGGGGTTGATGGGAGCGGGATTTGGGGTTTGAATGGGGTGATGATTAAACCTGAAAGGATTGTGGCGATTGGGGATGAGATGGCGATTGCTTGGAGCGATGGGAGTGAGAGTTATCTGGCGATGGAGAAGCTGCGGGCGTATTCGCCGAGTGCGGAGAATGTGGGGGAGCGGGATTTGTTGGGGCGGCAGATTGGGGGGCATCAGGGGCCTCGGGAGTTTCCGGGGGTGACGGTGACGGGGTGGCGGGTGATTGGAGGGTATGCGGTGCAGTTTGATTTCAGTGACGGGCACAACACGGGGTTGTATGGGTTTGAGTATTTGAAGAAGTTGGAAAGTGTTTGAGGTGAGGATGGGGAAGCGGGTTTTTTGGACAGGATTGCAGGATTGACGGGATTTGGGTGAGGGGGGGCTGGTAGAAAGATGGGGGGCAGGAAAAGGAGATGGAGGGGGGGATTGGGGAGAGGGGGCGATTTGCACCGCAGAGGTGGGATGGCCGCAGAGGGGGAATGCAGGAGGGTGTTGGTGGTGATTTGGGGGGTGATTGAGAGGGGGTTTTGGTGAGGTGGGCAGTGATTGGGATGTTGGGAGATGGGGGCACGAAAAACGGGCTCCTTTTTGGGGAGCCCGTTGAGGGGGAGACCGCCTGGGACAGGCGGGGGACTTTTGGAGAGGCTAGCGGCGGCGGCGGAGGGTGAGGGTGAGGAGGCCGAGGGTTAGGAAGAGGGTGCGGGAGGGTTCGGGGACGATGGAGAAGGTTCCTGAGAGGCGATCAAATTGGCCGATGAGATCTCCAGAAAGACCTAGATTGGTGTAGTCCACGTTGAAGTCATCGGTGATGGTGCCTCCGCCTGTAAAATCAAACAGGTGCCATGAATCTCCCAAGGCGAAGGTGGTGGGGCCGATTCGGTTTGTGATCACGATGGTTCCGAGATTTGGGCCCATGCTGTTGTTGTTGAGGGTGCCAGGGAGTTTGATGTAGTCAGCGGAGCCGAGGGGGTTGGCACCGCCAATGCGGGTGAAGAGATCGAAGTGGAAGAGGGAGGAGGTGGAGGTCGTAGTGACCCCACTGCCAGAGGTCGTGAGGGTGATGGAAGAGGCGACGGGGGAGCCGAGGGTGGTGTCGCCGACGATGAGGCTGCCGTTGAGGTTAATGTTTGTGTTGATGGCTGGGGCGATGATGCCGGTGCCGGAGAGTGTGCCGGTGGAGTCGAGGGTGAGTGCGCCAGTGCCGGTGGCGGAGCCCGAGCCGTTGGTGACGTTGAGGGTGCCGCCTGAGATGGTGGTACCGCCTGTGTAGGTGTTGGTATCGCCCAAAGTCTGAGTGCCAGAGCCAGATTTGACGAGACTGATCGCTCCTGTGATAATGCCAGAGTTCGCATTGGTGCCGTCCCCGTAGCTGTAGGTTCCGCTGCCACCGATGGTGAGGGTAGCAGTACCACCGGAAGTCACGGTGTTATTGGTGGGAGTTGCATTGCTGCCGGTCGTTGAGTTAAGGCCAGCGATCTGCTGGCTGCGGCTGTTCAGGTCGAGCGTGCCGAGGTTAGCACTGGAAGCCTGACCAAGGGCAACCACGGTGCCGGTGGGCAAGCGGTCGTTGCCGGTGGTGAGTTGAAGGGTTCCCTGCTGGATACTGGTCGCCCCGTCATATGTATGCACGCCAGCGGCAATGAGGATTCCGGTTCCCACTTTGGTGAACGATCCTCCTGCGGTGCCTGCAACAACATTCGTCAGGGTGATGGTTCCTCCTGTAGTGTCGAAGGTTCCTCCACTTGCACCCAAGGTGAGCCCACGATTGCTGCTGAAGTTCACACTTCCCGTGGAACGGATTCCACCCCCATTCAGGGTGATTTGATCTGCGACATTAGAAGCAGGGTTTGCGCCGAACATGCTTTCGCCACTGCCTGCAACAAAGCCCGCATTGATCACGGTCTTGCCCGTGAAGGTATTGTTGGTTGCCAAAGTTAGAGTGCCCGTGCCTGTTTTAGTGAAGCCCGAGTTCGTTGACAGTTCACTGATGATACTTGAGATCGTCAGCGTTCTACCGGATGCAATATCGAAGATGCCGTCAGTGATGCCCAATCGCAAGCCCATTGTATTACTGCCCGAAATGTTAGGTGCAATTGTAAAGTCAGCCGAGCCAGCAACTCGGACTAGAGTTTTTCCGACCGAGTTAATTGTTGCTCCGTTGACCTGGAGAATTCCGTTTGTGCCAGAGTTGTTTCCAATGGTTAGACCAGTGGTGTTTGTTTTGTTAAAGTCGATCCCACCTAGCGTTAAGGTAGCACCCAAACCATTGGCCCCAGTAGCTGCAAAGTTTAAACCAATCGTGCTCGCGGCATTGGTTGCCCCAACTGCCATAATGTCTGTTGCGAGACCTGGCGTGCCATTCGCTGGTGTCCTCGTCGATAACCCTGCGAACGTACCAGAGGGGTTCCAGTTAGTGCCATTTGCCCATGACCCTCCAGTGGAGCCTGTCCAAGTGCGGGTTGTCTGTCCCCAAGCCACTGGACCGAACGCTAAACATAGAACGACGGCGAGAGCGAGTTTTGGGTTTGGGGAAAGCTTAAAGCCATGCCCGGGAATTACGCGGATAAGACCTTTGAGTGCGAGGAAAAGTTCGAAATACTTCGATCGAAGGAAAGGGGGCGTGGCAAAGATTCTGTTCATGAGTGTGGAAATTAGTGCTGAGCCGAGGAGTGGGGGCGGCTTTCACAGGGGGTGAGCTCTTCGGGTAGGAGCGGTAGGGAAGGATGTTTTTGGGGTGTTGGGTGAGGAATGGAATTGGGGTTGTTTAAGAATTCGGAAGGGGAAATATGAGCCATGAGGTGTAACAAGGACGGGGGATGCGACGCTAGGCAGTGAATCGTGAGCGTGGGGAACTAGGGGGCAATGATATCCAGGTTAAAGTGGGAAATCTGGTGTTAGAAGCAAAGAAATTGAGGGGGCGATTTTGTCACTGTGGGGATGATTCTAGTGCAGCATGATGGGGGCCAATGGGTTGATTTTGTTGGGATTGGATGGTGTTTTGTTAGGTTAGGAAATTGTTTGGATTAGAACTAAGTGGGTTGTGTTGAAATTTGAGAGGTGTGGTGTTGGGGGCGTGGGGCACAAAAAACCGCCGGGGTCTTGCGACGCCCGGCGGGAGAAGAGGGATGATGATCGAACTATTGGCGGCGGCGGCGGAAGATGAGGCCTAGGCCGCCGATGCCGAGGAGGAGGGCGCGGGAGGGTTCGGGGATCGCGACTAGGTCACCGTTGAGAACCAGATCATTTGCAGCAGTATCTAAAGGGTCATTGAAATAGAAGGTTCCTCCGACTGTGGTTGCTCCCCACGCTATCAAACGGAACGTGACGGTTTCCGTAACGTTTTGTAGTGCGCTGATTCCACTCAAATCAATCAACGACTGAGGGTTGCCAGCGGCAGTTGTGATGGCTCCCCACGTGATATCGCTTCCAATATCAGCAAATGAGCCTGTGCCAATTCGGTATTGCCATTGTCCTGTTGATGGGCCGCTGGACGAGCGCCGGATATTATACGCTCCAATGCTTTCGAACGACATTGCAATCAGAGGATCAGGAGTAATGCTGAAAGAATAAAAGTTATTGGCGGTAATTGCACTGGCCTCGCTAGGAGTTACAATATTGAAGTTATTTGCACCCCAGGCATTGGCGGCACCGCTTCCGGTGCCAAGTGTGTGATTTCGGGTCAACCCGACAGCAGAGACGTCATTATCTATGGTGCCTGGTGCGTAAGGAGAGGCCCCGAAGTTGCCGCTTCCGCCGGTTAGAGTGCTGAAATCCCATCCTACCAACACGACAGAGGCGTTGGCGGAGATATTTATGAGGCAGACACAGACTAGCAGGAGAAGTTTTGTTTTCATGGTTTTGAAGTATTGGGATGTGTGATGATTGGCGAAGAAAGTTGATACCTGGGGTGCTATTTTCAATTTAAGTAGGGAAACGAGTTTGTCACTGAGGTGAGGGCGTTTGCTATGCGTTTTGGGTTTAGGGTTCGAAGGATCTAACTCTGGCAAGTACCTCGTTAAGCATAGGGGGTGCCAAGTTGTGTGGAAGAAACTTAGTTTTTTTGAGATGGAAATTATGGTGGGGGTGGTGATCTGGGATCAGTAATCAGCATTCAGTGGTCGGCCGTTGGTGGTTAGGGTGGGTTTAGGATATGGTCTTTGGGTTTTGGGCTGGAGGGAGTTGGGAGTGATGCATGGTGGGAAGGAGGGGATGGGTCTATGGGGGAGGGTAGTGCGAGTGAGGTGATTGCGTTTGTTTTTTGGGGGCAAGCCAGCGGCTTGCTCCACGGGGGAGGGGGAGTGCAAGCAAGATGCTTGCACCACCTTGGGGGGAGGTGAGGCGGGGGCTTGCACTGGTTTTGGGGATGGGTAGGGTGGGGGGATGGAGGAATATCATCGTTTGTTGCGCAAGGTGCTGGAGCAGGGGAGCTACCGGGAGGATCGGACCGGGGTGGGGGCGTACTCGGTGTTTGGGGAGCAGAGTCGCTATGATCTGAGTGAGACGTTTCCTCTGGTGACGACGAAGAAGCTGCACTTGCGGTCGATCATTCACGAGCTGCTGTGGTTTCTGAAGGGGGACACGAATGTTTCGTATCTGCGGGAGAATCAGGTGACGATCTGGGATGAGTGGGCGGATGCGAACGGGGACTTGGGGCCGGTGTATGGGGCGCAGTGGAGGAGGTGGCAGGGGTCGCCGGAGGCGGAGCCGGTGGATCAGGTGGCGCGGTTGATCGAGGGATTGAAGACGAATCCGTTCAGTCGGCGGCACATTGTGAGTGCGTGGAATGTGGCGCGCATTGACGAGATGGCGCTGCCGCCGTGTCACTGTTTGTTCCAGTTTTTTGTGTCAGGGGATCGGCTAAGCTGTCAGTTGTATCAGCGGAGTGCGGATTTGTTTTTGGGGGTGCCATTCAACATTGCGTCTTATGCGCTGCTGACGCTGATGGTGGCACAGGTGTGCGGGCTGAAGCCGGGGGAGTTTGTGCACACGTTTGGGGATCTGCATTTGTATGCGAATCACTTGGAGCAGGCGCGGCTGCAGTTGACGCGGGAGCCGAAGGCGCTGCCGGTGATGCGGTTGAATCCGAAGGTGACGGCGATTGACGGGTTTCGGTATGAGGATTTTACGCTGGAGGGGTATGAGCCTTGGCCGGGGATTAAGGCGGAGATTGCGGTGTGACGATTGCGGATTGCGGATTGCGGCGTTTTTTTGGACAGGATTGACAGGATTTTTGGATTAACGGGATTTTTTGAGGAGGATAAAGGGGATTAGGGGTGTTTGGGGAATCGGAGGGTCAGGGGCATTTGCTTGCGCTTTGCTTCACCCTTCGGGCAGCCTATGGCTGGCTACCTCCCTTCGGTCGGTTCGCGGAGCGATGACGGGTACTTTGGGGGTGACTTGGTTGGGGGTGAGCGATTGGCGGATTGCGGATTTTTTGGGAATTTTTGACTTTGGGGGGTGGTGGTGGGAGGATGGGGGATGAAACGGGTTTTGCTGCTTTTGATGGAGGGGTTTGAGGAGATGGAGGCTTTGGTGCCGGTGGATGTGTTGCGTCGGGCGGGGGTGGAGGTGGTGATGGCGTCGCTGGGGGAGGGGATCCAGGTGAGGGGTCGCTGCGGGGTGACGGTGCATGCGGATGCGATGCTGGAGGGGATGACGGGGGCGGGATTTGATTTGCTGGTGATTCCGGGCGGGCCAGCGGTGAAGGCGATGCGGGTGGATGGGCGGGCGGCTGCGCTGGCGGTGGGGTTTGTGGGGCAGGGGAAGCCGGTGGGGGCGATCTGTGCGGGGCCGTTGGTGCTGGCGGATGCGGGGTTGCTTTCGGGGAGACGGTTTACGGCGCATCCGTCGGTGTCGGGGGAGTTGCCGGGGGTGCTGGGTGGGGAGAAGGTGGTGGAGGATGGGCTGGTGGTGACGAGTCGGGGGGCGGGGACGGCTTTGGAGTTTGGTTTGGCGTTGGTGAGGCGGTTGTGTGGGGAAGGGGTGGTGGAGGAGGTGGTGAGGGGGATGGCGGGGTAGGGGATTTTGGATTGCGGATTGCGGTGGATGAAGGGGTTTGGGAGAATTTAGGGAATCGGAGGGTCAGGGGCGTTTGCTTGCGCTTTGCTTCACCCTTCGGGCAGTCTATGGCTGGCTACCTCCCTTCGGTCGGTTCGCGGAGCGATGACGGGTACTTTGGGGGTGACTTGGTTGTGGGTGAGCGGATTGCGGAGGGGGTGTCGCGCGGGGCGAGGACGAGAAGGGTGAGGTGGGGGTTGAAGTTTTGGGGTTGTGGTTTGAGGGTGGGGGATGGAGCGGTTTCCTTGGCGGTTTTTGGTTTACCTTTTGGCGGGGGTGTATCTGTTTGTGGACATGGTGGTTTGGCGGGGGCCGGTGCATCGGCGGTTGACGCGGCCTTGGGGATTGGAGGGGGATGCGGTGGGGAATGGGGAGGCGGTGGCAATGGTTTACGGGAAGCCGATTACGAAGCTGGAATTGGCGGAGGCGATTCGGGGGTATGCGTGGAGGCGGGGGGAGGTGTGGGGGTCGCTGAGTGCGGAGGCGCAGAAGATGACGCGGGCGGTGGTTTTGGAGCAGTTGATTAATGATCGGCTGGTGCGGGCTTTCCGGGTGATGAATGGTTTGGATGTGCGAGTGCCGGAGGCGGCGGCGGAGCGGGAGGTGGAGATGATGCGGCGGCAGTTTCCAGCGGAGGGGGAATGGGTGGCGCGGCTAACTGGGCAGGCGATGACGGAGGCGGAGTTTGCGGAGGAGGCGCGGGAGGCGCTGGCGGATGAGGCGTGGATCGAAGAGAAGATCAGGCATCGGGTGGTGGAGGTAACGGAGGAGGTGGTGCGGGCTTGGTATGAAGAGCATGCGGTGGAGATGACGGTGCCGGAGCGGTTTCAGGTTTCGCATTTGTTTTTGACGGCGCATGATCCGGAGAAGCGGGATCGGGCGGCGGAGGTGGCGGCGGTTTCGGCGAGAGTGGTGGAAGCGGATGAGGCGGCGTTTGTGAAGGTGGTGGCGGAGGTGTCGGAGGATGAGCGGACGAAGTTGAAGGGGGGTGATTTGGGGTGGTTCGCGTCGCAGCGGATGCCAGGGGATTTCATGGCGGCTGTTCGAGCGGCGCCGGTGGGGGAGACGTCGGGTGTCGTGAAGACCGAGTTGGGATGGCATTGGCTGCGGGTGCAGGCGCGGGAGGCGGAGCGGGTGCCGGAGTATGAGGAAGTGAAGGGGGAGATCCGGGTGATGCTGGAAGGGGAGCGAAGGGAGATGGCGGTGAAGGCTTTGATGGGGGAGTTGAGGGTGAGGTCGGTGAAGCCGACACGGTTTTTGCATGTGTTTCAGTCGGTGGTTGAGGGGGTGGGGGGAGTGAGTGATCAGTAATCAGTGATCAGTATTCAGTAGTGATGAGCGATCGGAGATCGGAAGTGAGGTGAAGCGGGTGTTTGGGCGTTGACTGGGAGGGGTAGGGGGGTTTGGTGGGGGGATGCGTTTTTTGGCTCCGGGGTTTTTGCATCTGGCGTGGCTGCTGGTCATTCCGGTGGCGCTGTATTTGTATCGGCGTCAGGCGCGGCGGGTGCAGGTGAGTACGCTGTTGTTTTTCAAAGTGCTGGCGAGGGAGCATCAGGAGTCGGCGTGGTTGAGGAAGTTGAAGCGGTGGCTTTCGCTGCTGATGACGCTGTTGATTTTTTTGGCGCTGATGCTGGCGCTGGGTCGGCCGATTTGGTCGGGGTTGGGTGAGGAAGGGGAGTTGGTGGTGGTGGTGGATCGGTCGGCGTCGATGGGGGCGAAGGATGCGAGCGGGGAGACGCGATTGGAGGCGGGGGTGAAGCTTTTGAAGGGGCGATTGGCGAGCGTGCCGGAGTCGGTGGCGGTGACGGTGATTGCAGGGGATGCGCGAGGGGAGGTGGTGCTGTCGCGGAGTCGGAATCGGCGGGAGTGTTTGCGGGTGCTGGAGGGGTTGGAGACGAGACCGGTGGAGGGGAGTCGGGACGCGGTGTGGCGGGTGGCGAGGCCGATGCGGGAGATGGTGACGGGGAGTGGGTTGTGGTGGGTGACGGATGAGGTGGGTGGGGAGTTGGGGGAAGGTGGTGAGGGGGTGGTGTGGTTGGGGGTGGGTTTGCGGGAAATGGTGAATGTGGGGGTGACGGGATTTCAGGTGCGGGCGTTGCCTTTGGAGCGGGAGCGGTTGGAGGGGTTTTTGCAAGTGAGTGCGGCGAGTGGGAATGCGGGGGCGGTGACGGCGAAGGTGGAGGTGACGGTGGGGGGGCGATTGGTGCATCTGCGGGAGGTGGAGATGGCGCCGGGGAAGTCGGTGGCGTTGAGTTTGCCGATTGAAGGGGGGCGCGGGCAGGTGGTGGAGGCGCGGGTGACGACGGAGGGGGATTGTCTGGCGTGGGATGACGGGGTGGTGGCGAGGCTGCCGAGCGGCCAGGCCCTGCGGGTGGCGTGGTATGCGGAGGAGGCGGATCCATTTACGGAACTGGCGTTTCAGTCGCTGGTGGATGCGGGGCGAGTGGAGATGGTGCGGGGGAATGTGGCGGCCTTTCCACCGAGGGAAGAGCCGGATGTGTATGTGTTTGAGAACTGGCTGCCGGAGGTGTGGCCGGAGGGCAGGGCGGTGATTGCGCTGAGACCGCCGAGGTCATTGGGGCCGCTGGAGGTGGCGGCGCTGCCGGGCGGTGGGGTGCCGCATTCCGGGGTGCGGGTGGTGAGAGGTGAGCATCCGGTTTTGCATAGGGTGACGGCGTCGCGGGTGGCGGTGACGCAGAGTGGTGTGCTGGGGTTGGGGAGGGGACTGGAGGCGCTTTGGATGGCGGGGGACGAGGTGTTGCTGGCGGCGGGTGAGGTGAGTGAGGGGCAGCGAGTGGTGGTGGGAGCGTTTACGCCAGCGCGCTCGGAGCAGTTGACGATGCTGCCGGCGTTTCCGTTGGTGTTGGGCAATGCGTTGTTTTGGTGTGGGGAGGAGTCGGTGTTGAGGCGCGGGCTGGCGGTGACACGGACGGGGGAGATGCTGGAGCTGGGCGGAAGGGCGGAGTGGACGTGGTGGGATGGGACGGCGTTTCAGACGGGGGTGGAGACGGAGGCTGGGTGGGCGGAGGTGGACCGTATTGGGACGTGGGTGGCGGAGGATGGGCGGACGGGGATGACACTTTTGGCGTCGGCGAAGGAGACGGAGGTGCCGATTGTCCTGGAAGGTGAACGGCCAGCGGGGGGGGCGGCTAACGGGGCAGTGACTAAGGTGTCAGCGGGGCCGGGGTGGACGGTGGTGAAGTGGCTGCTGGTGGGGCTGCTGGTGCTGCTTCTGGGGGAGAGCTTTTTGTTTCACCGGCGGGCGGTGTATTGAGGGACGGGCAAGGGCTTAGTGGAGGCCGGCTTCGGCTAGGCGTTCTTGGAGGTCGCTGGCGAGGAGGCGGTCGGTCATTTCGTCGATTTTGCCTTCCATGAAGCCGGTGAGGTTGTAGAGGGTGCACTCGATGCGGTGATCGGAGACGCGGTTTTGGGGATAGTTGTAGGTGCGGATTTTTTCTTCGCGTCCACCGGAGCCGATGAGGCTGCGACGGTGGGCGGAGTATTTGGCGGCTTCTTCCTGCTGGCGCCGTTCGAGGAGGCGGGAGCGGAGGATGGTGAGGGCCTTCTCTTTGTTTTTGATTTGGCTGCGACCGTCCTGACAGCGGACAATGGTGCCGGTGGGGACGTGGAGGACTTGGACGGCGGAGTCGGTGGTGTTAACGCCCTGGCCGCCGGCACCGGAGGAGCGGCAGACTTCGATGCGGACTTCGTTCATGTTGAGATCGAGGTCGATTTCTTCGGCTTCTGGAAGGACGGCGACGGTGGCGGCGGAGGTGTGGATGCGGCCCTGGGCTTCGGTGGAGGGGACGCGCTGGACACGGTGGACGCCGCTTTCGTATTTGAGGATGCGGAAGACGTCCTCACCGGAGATTTTGGCGACGACTTCTTTGAAGCCGCCGACTTCGGAGGGGCTGGACTCGAGGATTTCGGAGCGCCAGCCGCGGGCTTCGGCGAAGCGGGTGTACATGCGGAGCAGATCCGCGGCGAAGAGGGAGGCTTCGTCGCCACCGGTGCCGGCGCGGATTTCGAGGAGGGCGTCGCGACCTTCGAGGGGGTCGGGAGGGAGGATGGAGAACTGGATGGAGGTTTCGAGTTCGGAGATGCGTTGTTCGAGAGCGGGGATTTCTTCCTGGAACATGGAGGCCATGTCTTCATCGCCTGACTCGACCATTTCGCGGGCGTCGCGGAGTTCGTCCTGGGTTTTGAGGTAGGTGGACCAGTCGGTGAGAAGGCGTTGAAGGAGGCGGTGTTCGCGCAGGGTATCGGCGCTTTTTTTGGCGTCATCAAAGAAACCGGGGATGCCCATGAGGTCTTCGAGTTCGTCGAAGCGTCGGCGTTTGGTTTCGATGATTGAGGAGTAGTCCATGGGGGTTGCGGTGTTTGAGTGCTCGGTGAGGAGGGATCAGTGATGGGCGAGTCGCGGGCGGGGGTAAAGAAAAACGGTGCCGTGTCGCGGGGACACAGGCACCGTTTGAAGTGGGTAGAAGATGAGGGGAACTAAGCGCCGGCGGCGCTGAGTTTTGGCTTGGCGCGACGAGCGGCGGTGGAGCCGTAGCGTTGGGCGAACTTGTCGACGCGACCAGCGGTGTCGACGAAGCGGGTTTCACCGGTGAAGAAAGGGTGGCAGGAGGAGCAGATACCGATCTTCAGGTTTTGAACGGTGGAGAACGTCTGAAACACTGCGCCGCAAGTGCAGCTGATGGTGGTTTCGAAGGTGGTGGGGTGGATAGCGTCTTTCATGGGATGATGGTCCACGGGAGACTGGCGAGGCTTAAAGGTGCGAGCACGGTGCTTTCGCCAGAGCGTGGGGGAGGAGAGAGTAAGGGTAAATGGGGGAGGGTCAAAGGGTTTTTACGGCAGGGGTGGATTGCAAAGTGGGATGGGTTTTGGAGTTTTCTTTCGAGTTAGAGTGGGTAGGATGCGCGTCGAAGCAGATAGGATTCTTCTTGATTTTGAGCACTCAACCGACGGCATTTCAGAAAAAGGCGTTGTGGACAGCCATCACGGCTTTGTCGCTGACGGTGACGGGAGCGATTGCAATCGGGTTGATTTATGAGTGCACGCAGGTGCTGGCGTTCATGCAGCCGTTTTTGGTGCCATTTGCGATTGCGGGGGTGCTGGCGTATTTGTTGGAGCCCGGGGTGGTGTGGTTGGAGCGGCGGGGTTTGACGCGATATCGGGCTGTGCTGCTGGTGTTTGCTGCGTTTTTGTTGGGGTTTGGTGGTTTGGGATGGTGGATGGTGGCGAAGGTGGGATCGCAGACGGGGAATCTGGATACGAAGTTGGTGGGGTATGCGGAGAAGGCGCGGATTTCGGTGCTGAAGTTTGCCGATGAGATGGACGCGAAGTACGGGATTGATTTGGTTTCGCTGCTGCCGGCAGCTCCGGAGGTGAGTGGTTCGAGTGACGTGAAGGTGGTGGAGAAGAAGCCGGTTGAAGGAGAGGCGGTGAAGGAGGAGGTGGGTGGGGTGGTCGAGGAGGTATTGGAAGGTGATCCGGGTGATGGGGGGATGACGTTGAAGGATTTTTTGTCGGGCAACTGGGTGAAGCAGGCGCTGCCTGTGGTGGTGACATCGGTGTGGAAGACGATTCGGTCGAGTGTGGGTGGGGTGCTGGGGGTATTTGGCTTTCTGCTGTCGATGGTGATCATCCCGCTGTACTTGTTTTATTTCCTGATTGAGAGCGCGAAGATCAAATCGACCTGGGCGAACTATCTGCCATTGCGAGCGTCGGCCTTTAAGGACGAGGTGGTGGATTGTTTGATGGAGATTAATGGGTATTTGGTGGCGTTCTTTCGGGGGCAGTTGTTCGTCAGTGTGTTGAACGGGATCACGACAGGTTTGGGATTGATGATTGTGGGGTTGGACTTTGGTTTGATGATTGGGTTGTTGTTATGTGTGTTGGGGATCATTCCGTATTTGGGAATCGCGATTTGCTGGATTCCGGCGGTGGTGATTGCGGCGGTGCAGGGCGGGAGTGCGTTGGTGCCGGGGGATCCGTGGTGGATGCTGCCGTTGGTGGTGACGATCATTTTTGCGGTGGTGCAGCAAATTGACGGGCTTTTCATCACGCCGCGAGTGGTGGGTGAGTCGGTGGGGCTGCATCCGATGACGGTGATTGTGTCGGTGCTGGTGTGGAGTCTGTTGTTGGGGGGATTGCTGG
This sequence comes from Verrucomicrobiaceae bacterium, assembly GCA_027487315.1. Classification (GTDB taxonomy): domain Bacteria; phylum Verrucomicrobiota; class Verrucomicrobiia; order Verrucomicrobiales; family Verrucomicrobiaceae; genus JAGRPD01. The sequence continues at coordinate 31,964 of JAIYDW010000141.1, forward strand.
GGGCTATTTTGGCAGTGCCGCTGACGGCGTCCGTGAAAGTTTTGTTTCAAAGGTATGTGTGGCTCGCGAAACTGGCACCGCAGACAGTAGGTGGGGCGCGACAGGGTCAAAGCATCGATTAGGCGTTGGAACAGGTGGAGACAAAGAAATAGTGCGAATAGGCACAAAAAAGCGGTCTTTTTGCGGCGTTACGCACAGCTAAGTCTTGCAAGTGCAATGATTTCGTTTCAAAACTGAACGGTTCTGGGCCTAAACGGTCCGAAAATGTTCCAAACCATCCAACTGACCTATGTTACTTACTGC